>JBDWKL010000055.1 GCA_039973685.1 Hyphomicrobiales bacterium | reverse complement strand
CCAGCTTCCTGCTCTTTGATCATGCCGATGATCTGTTCGTCGCTGAACCGTGATTGTCTCATTTATTCGTCTCCTTGTACGGGACGAATTCTACCCAAAAATGGATGAAGAAGCGGGTCTCAGGTCAAGAGACTTATCGCCACGTTGGCTGGGGAATATGAAATCACCCGTCCGCATCTGAGAAAGTTGCCTCAACAGGCCCATCGCAGGCTGATGCTTAACGGCATCACGCTTGTTATGCTTAGGTAGTATTTGATCCAGGTACCCACGCCATATGGCTGGATTGATGCCTGTGCACCAACCTTTTGACTGTTGCGTAACTGATGACACGTTCTATCCGTGCTCTTAATCTTGCCGCTGTTTCTGGTTTTTCATTCCATACAGCTTTAAGGACTGACCAGAGTGTCCGTCATCAGGGTTTTATGGACAGATAGCTGTTTAGATTAAGCGGGAGCTTTGCTCACCTGGCTGTTAATATTAGGCGGCGTTCTTTCGGTATTGCAAGCGCCTTTCCTTGATTATGTTCTGCATGAGCTGTCCGTCGTCAGGCTTTCAAATCGTTGATCTTCTGTAGACAATCCAGAACCGTCGCTTGCTACATCAACACCAAGCGGCTTAACATCAAACAGAGAGCCAGAACCTCCATTAATTATGGCAAGCTCCGTGTTCCAAATTATTCGATGACGCACACCAAAGAAATATATGACGCTTCTTGATAAGACTATCAGTATCTCAAAAGTTCTTATGGATTAATTTGCAGATAGCAAGCGAAGGCATTGGTGTTTTGGCAGACAAAAAGGTGGTGAGCTTGTGAAGAAGGTAATAGTTGCTGCCGCTATCTTCGGTATCTATTGCATCTTAAAGGGCGTGCCGGAAGTGCCGTTAAAAAATATATGGGTCATTCAAGTTTAAGAGTGACATCTATATACACGCACCTTGTCGGTATGAAAAACCGCGAAGTGCTAGCCCGAACTTGGGGGTTTTAGAATGGCAGCTTCAATAGTGCTTTTTAGTGATCCAGTGTTTCCCAGATCGACTGTTTACCTTGATAGAAGTGAGATGATGAATGACAGAATTGATCTGTCACCGAACACTAATTCAATGGGGGAAGATATTGATTGGTACATCATTGTAGAAAAAGAACACCACAATGATTTCAAGCATCTCCTCCACAAGAATTGCAAGGTGATATTCGATACTGAAGATTCCACATTCGACTGCATGAAAATGCTTGAGGCCCAATATGGTGGAGTTAAGGAGTTGCTCGCATCTTCAAATGTGGAATGGAAATTTGAGAGATGGTGACGATGGACATCTTAAAAAATATGCAGGATTATGCTTCGCATTGAACGTAATGAAATTGATATAATCATCGGGCTGAAAATACGGCAACGGAGATACAAGCGACGACTTTATGCTTTCAGTGTGGAGTGTCTGTCGTCAGGGTTTTTGGAACCAAGAGCGGCCTAAACTAAGAGAGAGTTCAACTCATCTTGTTGGTTTCATTATGCGGCATGTTGTCTGTGATGCAACCGCCGCGTTTCGAGTATCTTCCGTTTGATCCTTTCTCTTTGTTGTAGAATGTCTTTGTCACGTCCGAAGTAGACGTCGGCGGGTGTGACGTTGTTCAGGCTTTCGTGATAGCGCGGATGATTGTAGTGGTCGACGAAGGCTTCAATCTGCGCTTCAAGATCACCTGGCAGAAAGTAGTATTCCAACGAGATGCGGTTTTTCAACGTCTGGTGCCAACGTTTGATTTTGCCCTGTGTTTGGGGATGGTATGGTGCACCACGAGAATGCTTCATCCCTTTGTCTTGCAGCCACTCGGCCAATTCGCCCGAGACATAACTGGATCCATTATCGCTGAGTAGACGCGGCTTATGAACGACGTGAACCTTGTCACAACCCGACGCCTTTAAGGCTAGGTCGAGCGTGTCAGTGACATCTTCAGTCTTCATGTTGGTACACAGCTTCCACGCGATGATATAACGACTGTAGTCATCCAAGACCGTGCTGAGATAGAACCAGCCCCACCCAAGAACTTTGAGATAGGTGAAGTCGGTTTGCCAAAGTTGATTGATCCCTGTCGTTTTGTCTTTGAACTCATTAGCGGCCTTGATCACGATAAAGGCTGGGCTGGTGATCAGGTCATACGCCTTTAAGAGCCGATAAACAGAAGCTTCTGATACAAAATAACTTTCCCTGTCGGTGAATGTCACCGCAAGCTCCCGTGGTGACAACTCTGTTTCCTTTAATGCAAGTGTGACGACCTTCGCACGCACCTCGTCTGGGATACGGCTCCACACGTGTTTTGGTTTGGGGGATTGATCTTGTAATCCAGCCTCACCACGTTGCAGATACCGATCATACCAACGGTAGAATGTGGTGCGGGGAATGCCCAGCTTGGCCAAGGTTTGCCGTGCTGACAGGTGACCGTCTTCGACCAAACGGATGACTTCTAACTTCTCAGATGCGAGGTATCTCATTCGTGCTCGCCCCCATCTCCCAGCATGCTTTTTTTGAGCAAGCGGAGTTCCAGGGTTTGCTCAGCCACAACTTCCTTTAGATCGCGAGCTTCGCGGCGCAGATCCTTCACCTCGTCAGTGTTCGCAGCGCGGGCCGTGTCGCCGGCAAGGCGGCGCTTCCCAGCCTCCATGAAGTCCTTGGACCATTTATAGTAAATGCCCTGAGAGGTGCCCTCACGCCGGCAAAGCTCAGTTATGCCGTCTTCGCCACGCAGCCCGTCCAAAACGATCCTGATCTTCTCTTCGGACGAATAGTGCTTACGGGTCGCACGTTTGATGTCCTTGACGATCTTTTCGCCAGGGCTTTTGCGTGTTCCAATTGTTTGTCTCATCTTCCACCCCTCAGTGGTTACGATGAGCCAAGAACACTCTCTTAGCAATTGACCCTATTTGGACCCATAGGCGCTGACGTCAGACAGATCCATGCAGTGGCACAGCCGATCCAAGTGGTCATGCAAGCAGACCACCCTTTAGCAAAACAGGATACGATCAGGCTGCGAAACGCACTGTGTTTCTCCCATGTCGCACCATCCGAAAAATTCGCGGTACGCGTCCTGCTGGGAACCGCCGCGCAACGGACACTTTCGGTTAAACTCAACCCAATGATTAAGGCGGATAGCTTTGATTTTATGTGTCATTATAGCGAATGGGAAAATTTGATTAGTTTTCAATTTCCAATTGGTTTGGATATGGATCGTACACCCAACATGGTTGCGCGTCCTCTGGCCCAAAAAGATGTAGAGCCAGGCAACCTATTGCTTGGCCAACAAAGGGGCCGTACTTTACCAGTAGCTTCTGCAAGATTTATGAGAGAATTGGCAGCGGCGCTTGGAACAAGCCTATCATGATGGTGTTACAGGAGAATTGATTTCTACTTTGGGCCGAGAACGGCCTTCGTTGGGATACAACTTGAATTTTGTTCAACGGCAGCGTTGAGCCCAACTCGGCAATATTGTGCGGTGCCTAAACACCTTCATCTCAGATAACTTCCTCGACCCATCCCTGCGTTGTTCGATGGAAATGGTTCACCCGCACACAGCAACGTCAATATATCTTGGTCTGAATGTCTCTGCCCTTACCATCAAGTCCATACGCATGAACGAAATGATAAGGGCAAAGTTTTAGGGGCGCAGACATTCAGCTGACGCTTTGACAGAAGTGCTTTATTTAAAACTTCAAATTGTATCCAAGGTTTACCCGCTGATTACCTTTGTCACCAACACCAGCAGTTGCGCTTACTGTTCCAAGGCGAAGAGCTTTGGATACGTTGCCGGACAGTGAAAGTCGCGAGAAGTCATTTGCTTGTTCGCCTGCCAACTCAATAGAGTATAGCAACCCGTCAGACACTTCCAACGTAGAGAGTTCAAGGGCACCACCAAAACTACATTGGTCGTCAAACGTGCCAAGCGATTGGAAACAGGCGACCCTTGGCGTAAGCGCAATTTCGCTGCGGTTGTCATTGAAAGCTGCTGCAAAACGCGCTTCGGCAAAAATTGAACCACCACTGAGCGAGTCTAATTCAATCGTACCGTTTTCTACTATGTTGCCCAATACGGCAGCCACATCAACATCGTTTTCCGGTGAGGCAACATAATTAAAGCCGATGCGTGGTTTCAATGAAAGGTTGCCGTGTTTAACTTCACCTGACAGGGCTGCACCAGCAAACCCAGCGAAATAGTGTTGAAGACCTGATGTATCAACTTCGCCCAGAGCCGTATCGAATGCCAGATCAAAATCTTGGAAGCCTGTTGCAAAGCCAAGATGTCCGTCAATAAACAAACCATGCCCCAGTTTTTGTGCTCCGTAGAAGCCAGTATTCAAGCCTGCTCCATTAATTGAACCTGTTGCCGTTGTATCGACGTCACTGCTTGATCCAAAAGCACCAACGAAGAAGCCACCCAAGCGATCTGAATCGAAAAGCTTTTCGCGGCGGTAAGAAATGTTGATCGAACCTTGTGCGATACCACTTTCGGTTTCAGTATACCCCAATGAGCCTTCGAATATTGACCAACGGTTTGTTGCACAATCAAAAGTTTGATGCTGGAAATCACCATCCAACGCCACACCATTTTCATCGGCGCTCGCATTGAGACTACGGCGTGGAGCGGAGGCACCATCGTGACAAGCTCTGAAGGAAGAAGCGATGCTCTCGTCTTCAATAACATTAAACTCAACCCGACGGTTACGGGCTTTACCCTCTGCTGTGTCATTAGGCGCGATTGGTTGTGATTCACCGTAGCCTTTTGTGACAAAGCCCGACGTATCAACATCACGCTCCCGCAATGCAACCAAGACTGCATCCACACGACGTTGGCTGAGAGCTGCGTTGTAATCTTCAGATGCATCGTTATCTGTATGGCCTGCGATTTCAAAAGAACTACCGCGACAAGAAGCCAGAATTGCAACTATGTCATCAAGTGCAGTTTCACTTTCAGGTTTTATAACCGCCTTATTGGTGTCAAACAGGATGAACTGTGCACGAAGTGTGGCTGCGGCAGCACACTGTTCTTCAGACCGATTGTGATGGCTTTGAAGGCGCTCAAGACCACTTCTCGCATAGTCGCTTATGCGCTGACTTTGCTCTGTCAGAGTAACTGCCAGATTATCTTGAAGCGTTGAGTTCAATTGGCCTTCAACCGCTGATACGAGACCAATGTTATCGGCAACGACCACTGTCACGATAGCTGGATCGGAAAGCACAGCATTTGCTTCAGAAGTGAGCAAATAGGCAATATTGTAAGTGCCTTCAGGCGTATTCGCAGGGACAGTGATAACACCGTTATCAGCAATGGTTGCACCTGACAGACCACCGTCACTCGTAACAGCGATAGTGGTTTGAGAACCATCGGTTGCTACTGGAGAGCCATTAAGCGTGTCATTTGCCAAAACAGTCGACGTCGTGCCGCCAACACTGCTGCTAATCAGTGTACCACTAAAGTCATCATCCGCAGCGACAATTGCACCAACTACCACTGTAGCGACAGCTGGATCTGTAAGCGCAGCATCCGTTTCATCCGCTAGCTGGTAGCTAACATTGAAAGTACCAGGATTTGCGTTTGCAGGAACAGTGATGACACCGTTATCAGCAATGGTCACACCCGTCAGGCCACCATCATTGGTTACAGAGATTGTTGTTTGAGAGCCATCAGTCGAAACGGAAGAACCATTGAGCTCATCATTGCCCAAAACAGTCGGTGTCGTACCACCCGCATTATCGATTGGCGTCGCACTGAAATCGTCATCCTCTGCGAGAATGGAGCCAGCAACGACGACTGTCGCAATGGCAGGATCTGTGAGTGTAGGGTCATTTTCGTCAGCAAGCAGATAGGTAACGTTATACGTGCTTGGAGGCGTGTTCGCAGGAACGGTGA
>JBDWKL010000054.1 GCA_039973685.1 Hyphomicrobiales bacterium | reverse complement strand
ACATCAAACCTCATCAATACACTTGAGGCTGGTGCCGGTGACTTGACACTTGCTGATTTGAACGAAGAAGGCGCAAACCTACTGACACTTCAAACACGTCAGCAGCTTGCTTCTACATCGCTCTCATTCGCGACACAGTCAGACTCATCAGTTTTGTCACTCTTCTAGGTTTTGGCCTAGATTCTCGACGAAAACGAAGAAAACCAAATCGAAGACAGAAGCGGAGGCAGTAATGCCCCCGCTTTTCTTTGGTCTGAGCACAAATGTAAACACATTATTAACCATAGTTAGACATCTTTAGGTAACATCTGAGTCGCCCCACGTCGGCGAACTGTCCAAACGGAGCCTATTATGTCTGAAATCAATCTATCTTCAGCCGTTAGAACCAGTCTAGTTTCACTGCAATCAACGGCAGAACTGCTGAACACAACACAAGAACGTCTCGCGACGGGCAATAGAGTGAACTCAGCGCTTGATGATCCAACGGCATTTTTCACCGCTGCGGCCCTCAACAATCGCGCGAATGACCTTTCAACATTGCTAGATGCCCAGGGGCAAGCGATTAGAACCGTTGAAGTTGCCGATGATGGTTTAACCGCCATTGAAGCATTGGTTGATAGTGCCAGAGCGCAAGCAACCGCAGCTCTTCAAACAGAAGATCCTGGCGCACGGGCCATTGCAGCGGAAGCATTCGATGATATTTTACTGCAAATTCAACAACTTGCGGACGATGCCTCATTCAATGGCACGAACCTACTTGAAGGCGACGACCTTCAAGTAATTTTCAACGAAGATGGCTCATCAAGCCTGACTGTGGAAGGCATTGACTTTACAAATGCTGCCGCAGCCCTCGGTCTTAATGCTCAATCATCCCCAGCAGTCACAACGCCTCAAACTGATGCAACTGTAGACACGACAAGTGGCTTCACATTTGCAACTGGCGATACAATCGATATTTCCGACGGCACGACGACCATTGGAACAATCACACTTTCAGATGTTGGTGCAACCTCTGCAGCAGACCAAATTGATGCAGCGATTACAGCCGCTGGTGCTGGTTCAACAATTTCAAATGCGGCGGGTGTTTTAACATCAACAGCTGGTGATATTACAGTCACTCAAGCTGGATCAGCAGCCGTCACTGAAACAAGTGCAGACGCTGGCAACACTGCATTCGTTGCAAGCACAACAACAGGCGGCAGCTTCGCAACAGATGATGCAATTAACGCGACTTTGACAGCGATTGACGGCGCATTATCAACGCTTCGTTCATCTGCTGCGTCCCTTGGTGCTGACCTTTCTACAATTCAGATCCGCCAAGACTTCACATCACAGCTCATCAATACACTGGAACTTGGTTCAGGTGATTTGACGCTCGCTGACCTCAACGAAGAAGGCGCGAACCTACTAACACTTCAGACCCGTCAGCAGCTTGCTTCTACATCGCTCTCATTCGCGACACAGGCAGACCAGTCGGTCCTCTCGCTCTTCGGTTAAAACTTCAAAAACACGCTCCTAACTGTGTTAATCGGGGATGCTTTGCATCCCCGTTTTTTTATGCGCACAAGTTCCCTTGTAAGGCGTGTATACTCAGCGAAATTCAACGATTCGCTGGGGTGTGCCATGCCATTAAAAGTAGAACTAAAACCAGGTGAAAAGATCATTTTGGGCCGAGCTGTGATCACCAATGGCGATCAACGAACACGCTTCACATTGGATGGCGACTCCCCTCTCCTTCGCGAAAAGGATATTCTAACTCCTGAGAGCGCGGACAGCCCAGCAAAGCTCATCTATCTCGCTGTTCAAATGATGTATTTAGAGCAAGATATCGACAAACATCACCAACATTATTTCAAGCTCGTGACCGATGTTTTATCCGCAGCACCTAGTCTTTCTGGCGATATTTCAAACATCAATAATCATATCTTAACGGGTAACCTCTATAAAGGATTGAAGGACGCTAAGTCTTTGATTGAAAAAGAGGAAGAGCTACTCAACCATGTACGGACAAACAGCAGCGACGGCCTATCAGACGATGGCCAAAAAGGCAACGACACCGCGTGAACTTGAAGCCGAAATCCTGACAAAGGCGGCCAATAAATTTTACCAAATCGCCAATAATTGGGAAACTGAAAAGAAGACTTTACGCGACGCTCTTCAGTATAATCAAAAGCTTTGGACAATCTTTGTTTCCAACGCAACTGACCCTGAATGTGACTTGCCACATGCTCTGCGAAACAACGTTGCCAATCTCGGCGTATTTGTTTTTAAGCGTACCGCGCAATTGATGGCGACGCCAGATAAAGACATGCTTCAAATTTTGATCACCATCAACCGCGAGCTTGCAGCCGGTTTAAGAAGCTAGATCAAAACAAAGCGCAAAACATATGAAGCCGCCTAATTAGGGCGGCTTTTTTATTGGGAAAATTACTGAAACTCAACGCAAATAATGCGTCTATTCCACCGCTATTGATTAGATAAAGTTGATGAGTGATAGCTCGCCAATACGCGCTGACGCGGTAAAGCTTGCTTCAATCTGCGTCTGCAATGAAAGCAACTGCACAGCGACCTCGGTCGGATCAGCGATCTCAACATCCTCACGAATGCTATCGAGTGTATTAATCGCTGCAGCATGGCGCAGATCTGCGTTGCCTGAAATAACCTGCACACCAACAACTTCTTGAATGACAGATTGAATAGAAGGCGCTTCTGTTTGAACGGAAAGTTCTTGCGAAGTGCGGCTTGCAAATGCGGAGTGAATTGCCTGATTTTGTTCATCAGACCCAGTTGTGAAGTCTGCAATCGCGAAGGCAGCAAGAGACGTAATGCCAGCACGCAAGGCGTCTTCATTTGCACGCAGACCGTATTGGACCGTGATATTTTCATCGACCCGTGTGGTGATGCCAGCACGTGGATTATCCGTGTCATTTTGTCCTAGATAATATTCGACCGTATCAGCTGGTGTACCGGCCACAAGACCGATTGCCGTTTCAGGGCTTCCAGGCGTATCAACACGTAGTGGCAGCTGGCCACCAGCTGTATTGAAGAAGCCTTCAGCAGCTTCAATACGTGATACCGCATTAAGTTCAGTGTTTGCAGCAAATTGCAATTGGCTCGTAATGGCTGCTTGGAAGTTTTCAGCCGTTTCTTCTGGTGTCGACCCAACAACAAAACCACCGTCATTGGTTGGAAAATCAGAGACAAAGACTTCGACATTTGTCCGTGAACCATCCGGCAGGTCTAAGAATACTTGAAGGCTCTCACCCACTTGTGGTTGCCCTGTAAACTGCACATCAAGGCTTGCCGGTTCGGTGCCATTAATCGCAGCCGTCACGTTGGACAAACCACTATTGACGGTAGAAAGATCAAACCCAAAATTTGTTGCAGAATCTTCTGTAATTGAAACTGTGTCTGTTACGCGCGTCACATCAAGACGGCCCAGACCAGAAACACCTAAGTCAGCAGCCAAGCGTTCGTCTGTTACCTGGCTCAAGCCAGCACGCACCCCATCGCCATTCAAAACAATATCGAGGTCTTCCAACGCAGGTGTCCCGACCTGATTGCCACTAAAAATATAACGGCCATCTGATTGAGCGTTCAACAAAGCAAAAGACTCAGTCAGCAACGCATCAGCAGTTGACTGTGTGAAGGTTTCACCATTGCCAAGATCAATGAAATTATTCGGATCAATTGCGTCCCGCGCTTCAATGCGGATCGCTTCCAACCGCTCCAAAGATAGGCCCGTAATATCAACCCGAATGTCCAAACGCTGAATATTCGATTGGAATGCTTCAAGTTGAGAAATATCTTGGCGCAGAGAAATAGACTGGGTGCGAGATGATCCAAGTCCGCCATAGGTATCGGCTCGTTCACCTGTCGCAAGCTGACGGTTTAGGTCTGACAAGCGATCCTGATTTTGGATCAAAAGGTCAGAGCGAATAAAGCTGGAACCAGAAAGGAGTGAGTTGGAAATTGCCATTATACTTCCTATCGAACCGCGTTGAACAGAGCGTCTGCGAGATCTTGAATTGTGGTCAACACCCGCGCGTTGGCTTGGAATGCTTGTTCAAGCTCGATCAAACGAGCAAGTTCCACGTCAATGTTTACTTCCGATTCTGATTGGAAAATCGATTGAACATTGTTGAACGAAATCTGCGATGCATCGGAAGCATTTTGTGCTGATTCAGAACGCTGACCCTGTGTCGAAATGATCGTTTGCAGGAAATCTGCAACCGTCGTTGTAATCGGATTAGAGGCAGAACCAATTCCAGTGTCTGGCGAAATTGTTTTTAAATCATCGTTGATCTGTTCGAGGACAAAATCAACACGCGATGAATCGCCCGAATTGCCGACCCCAGAAGTGAACTGCGATAGAAGTGATGGATCAGCCAAAACCTCATCAGATAATTGAATACGACCAGCATACCCAACTTGCGAACCATTGGCCCCAACTTCATTTGTGAAAGTGTCGCCACTCGCCCCATCTTGGAAAAGAGCAAAAGCAACCCCGTTATCAGTGAACCCGCTATTCGTGATATTAGCAGAAAGAGCACCAACAGATGCCGCACCAGCTGTCGTAACAGACAAGGTTGTGCCAGTTGTTGCAAATGTAATGCCGTTGGTGGGCAACTCCGCGTTAAGCGCGGCTTGAATGTCAGCAGCCGCCGTTGGCGAATTAAAGTCTACGCCGATGACGATGTCATTTGGATTAGCTGTAAAATCACTATCTACAGGCAACAAGGAAGGGTCACTGACCTGCACCAGCGTAACACTCTGTGTTTGTCCGGTTGCATTTGTAAAATCGAGAGACACTTCATTGCCATCAACGATGCCGGCTGTATCAACAGCTAATCCACCTGCGACAGCAGTCGAATCAACATCTACATTCGAGATGGCCAAAGAAATTTGCGCGGCAAATGCATCAAGCTGGCTTTGCACTTCAACCAAAACATCATCGCGAATTTCACCATAAGCTGCAATGGCACCTTCTTGAACGCCGATCGGACCCAACAGATTTGTGCGAACATTGGCGCCCAACGAAACCGTCGGGTTGAACAATGTGCCATTTTCCGTTGATGAATTGGCAACGACTGTCCCCGCTTGCGTAAAGTTCAACTGCGCTGCACTTGAACTGAAAAGCGTAAGGCCTGTCGTGGTCGTAATGTTCACGCCATTATTGGCAGTCGGCGTCACCTCGATGTCGATGAGCTGCGCTAATTGGTCGATAAATTGGTCACGTTCATCTTCTAAAAATGCTGAGTTTTCTGACGCAGACCCGTTGGTCAAAATTCGACGGTTTACCTCTTCAAGGCCAGCCAAAGCATCATTTGCTTGGGCAATACTTTGCTGAATTCCCAAGTCTGCTTCTTGCCGCAAATCTTGAATTGTATTTGAAAGGCTATTCAGCTGGCTGGTGAAGACTTGAAGGTCATTCACAGCCTGAATTTGCGCATTAAAATCTTCAGGCGATGTTGAAAGCGCTTCAAGCGATGCAATTGCATTGTTGAATGTTGTATCAATCGCTGTTGGCTCCCCAGGGGAACCGAAGGCAGAATCGAGCCGGCCTAAATAGTCTGCAGTGATACCGTTGCCAACATTTACGCCAGCAAGTGACCGAGCTTGGGATTGAACTTCTGCGTCCAAGACCCGTTCAACTTCGCCTACCCGTACACCATTAACACGGTCATCGGAAACGAGAGCCGTTTGGGAGATGGTCTTTCTTGTATATCCCTCAGTTTCCGCATTCGCGATATTGCCCGCAACCACGTCCAGACCACGCTGGGTGGCGTTTAGGCCCGCTAAAGAGATATTGAGTGATTGAGAAAGGCTCATTGTTTGTCCCTAGATTGCATCCCACCTCATTAAAGGTGGGATGCAATTCCATTATCTATCGGATGATGTTGATGACCTCTGAGAGAAGTTCATCGCCAGTCGTGATCACCCGTGAGTTGGCTGTATAGGCCTGCTGGGTGATGATTAGCTTTGTAAACTCATCAGCAATGTCAGTGTTGGAGGCCTCCAATTGGCCGCCCAAAATACTACCGGTTGCTCGCAAAATTGGATCGCCTGATGCAACAGTTGCAGAAAACGTACCGCCGCCATCAACACGCGCCAAACCAGAATCGGCATTAAAAGAAGCAAGCGCAATTTGCGAGATGTCGACTGTTTGGTTATTCGTGAAAGTTACAGTTACCCGGCCACCATCATTAATCGCCACGCTTTGGAATGAACCAGCACTTGAACCATTTGCAGTAGCCGAAACAGCAGCTGTCCCGTTACCATTTTCAAATTGGGTAAGTCCCGATCCGGCAAAACGCAAATCAACGTCGCCAATTTCTGAGCCATCAACCGTTAGGGCTGGAATAGTGACCGAACTAAAAGCGGGAGAAAGCGCGCCATCTGCATCATAGGTAAAGTCTTGAGGAACAAGGACATAAGCATCATCGGTTGGGCCGGCATCGCTAGCCGAGCGGTAGTAAAGGTTATATGTGTCAACCGTACCAGCTGCCGGATCAGCATTAGCAGTTTTCGCGAAACGCACTGGCACGTCGAATGAGGCGCCAAGTGAGTTGAATACTTCAAATGATGGACCAGCAATCGTTGTTTCGATGAAATCATTTTCGTCAGCGCCCGAAATTGTTGCAGCACCTGATAGGGCTGGAAGGATCAACTGATCGGCAGGATCAACACCAGTGACAGGGTCAGCGTTAGCTCTCGAGAATTCGGTCGATGGACTGGCTGGCAAGTTGCCAGAAATCGATACTTCCGTTGTCGAGATAGCTGGGAAAGTTACAGATTCATCAATTTGGATTGGCTCCAATAGGCTGCCTGTATTACCTTGTGCATCCACGTTAAAGCCTTGCAGAACAAAACCTGCACCATTTTGAAGAAAGCCTTCATTTGTTCGGGAGAAGTCGCCTGCACGAGTATAAAGATCACTTCCTGTAAAAGTAGTGACCCCGTCGATAACGCCAGTCGGATCTTGAACCACAAAATATCCATCGCCTTGAACTGCGATATGAGTATCAATATCAGATTGCTGCAAATCGCCTTGAATATCATTTGTAGCGCGAGATGAAAAAGTAACAGAACCTGCCACCTGATTTGCTTGCGTAGCGGCGCTGCCAGCTACTTGTTCAAAGAAACTCGAATCTTGTCGTTTAAAACCCGTTGTTTGCGAGTTTGCGATATTCCCAGAAATATTCTCCAGCGCTGAGCCTTGTGCTCTCAAACCGGAAACTGCTGTATTCAACGCACCAAATACACCCATACTATCTACCTCATGTACTTTCTGCGGTGATAAGCGCCGCAGTTCAAATTGCCCTTGCCACGCTGTTTGCAAGCATTGGGCCAATTAGCGACATTTCGATTAATCGATTAAATTCAATGGGTTATACAAATTCGCGATAGAAAAAACATGGCACAAGCTCGGCACATAAGGCCTAGCATGGTGAAAAAGCGGCAAAATTTGCCGAGCAAACTTTGCATTGACAGTGCCTGCTTTGCTCTCCTAACTGATGATCATGCGCACCTTAATTTTCCTTCGTCACGCTAAATCATCATGGGCTTTACCCGGTATTGACGACTTTGATCGTCCGCTCAATGAGCGCGGCAACAACGCAGCGCCACAAATAGCAAATTGGCTTGTAAGCGAAGGTATCAAGCCTGATGTCATTGTTTGTTCGTCGGCAAAACGCACGCAAGAAACGCTGGCCCATATGGAACCACTTTTTGGCCAAGAGACGGCAACCATCATGGAGCCTGATTTGTATCTCGCCCCCAGCAGCACCCTTTTTAGTTGCACGGAACAACTGGATGATACCTTCGAAACCGTAATGTTATTGGCCCACAATCCAGGTTTACATGACGCCGCCTTGTCTGTGCTTACGGCGGCAAGTAGACGCGAAAGTGGCGAGATGCGCTCGCGATTTCCAACCTGTGCCTGCGCGGTGGTTTCCCTTCCAATTAACAGCTGGAGTGAAATAACGACGGACATTGGCGAATTGAATGCTTATATGACACCAAGACGCCTTCCAACATCGTAGGCGACAAACACAATCAATTGCAGGGTAGTCGATTGAAACTAACAAATTTTGGAGATGACGCACGCATAGCACTGGAGAATTTCGGTGACTTTGCTGCAGGGTTTGTGAACCCAAATGTAAGGCTCGGCGTTACTGGCTTATCAAGGGCAGGTAAAACCGTCTTCATTACAACGCTTATCCACAACCTTGTTCATGGTGGGCGCCTACCGTTTTTCTCTGCGGTATCAGAAGGACGCCTGTCCAATGCTTACTTGCAACCGCAGCCTGACCATGCGGTCCCCCGTTTTGCTTATGAAGATCATGTCGAGCGACTGATCAATGATCTTGAATGGCCTCAATCCACTAATCGTATTAGCCAGATGCGCCTGACGATTGATTATGAATCGGCAAGTTTTTTATCTCGTGCCGTTGGTGGTGGGCGATTGCATATCGATATTATCGACTATCCCGGTGAATGGCTTCTCGATCTACCTTTGCTTGCAAAGGACTATGAGACATGGTCAGCAGAAGCGCTGGCCCTTGCAAAACTGCCCAATAGACAAAAGGCGGCGAAGGCTTGGATAGAGGCTGTGAATGGCTGTGATGCCAACGAAGAATTAGACGAGCCAAAAGCGCAAGAATTAGCTGAAGTTTTCACTAACTATCTGCGTGACTGTCGAACAGATGAGAATGCCCTATCCCTTCTACCTCCGGGTCGCTTTTTGATGCCGGGAGATTTAGAAGGCTCTCCAGCGGTCACTTTTGCTCCGCTTCACAAACCAGCAGGGACGCCTTTCCGCTCTTCGCTCTGGTCTTTGATGGAACAGAGGTACGAGGCTTACAAACAGGTCGTCATCAAGCCGTTTTTCCGCGATCATTTCGCACGGCTTGATCGTCAAATTGTACTGGTCGATGCCCTGCAAGCCTTAAACGCTGGCCCCGCCGCTGTGCAAGATCTTGAAGCAGCGATTTCAGAAATTTTGACGTGTTTCAGACCAGGGAAAGCCTCTTGGCTCTCTTCCATTCTTTCGCGGCGCATCGACAAAATATTATTCGCGGCAACAAAGGCTGATCACCTGCACCAAAGCGAGCATGATAAACTTGAAGTCCTGCTTGAGCAGTTGGTCTCGCGCGCCATTAAACAAGCCCAATTTGCAGGCGCAAAAGTTGACGTGCTTGCCCTCGCTTCAGTCAGGGCCACACGGGAGGCTGTTTTTAAAGAAGACGGCGAAACGCTTAACTGCATTACCGGCTTTCCCATGGCTGGCGAGGAAATTGACGGCATCACCTTCGACGGAGAGACGGAGAAAGCAATCTTCCCCGGCTCGCTGGATATGGACCTTGGGAAAATGTTGAAGCAAGAAGGCGATGCAAATTACAATGACCTTCAGTTTGTCCGCTTCCGACCTCCGCACCTAGAAAAGACCGCAGAAGGCCTGACCCTATCCTTGCCCCATATTCGTTTGGATAGAGCGTTAGAGTTTTTGCTGGGAGACAAAGTGGCATGAGTGACGAACCAGCAAAACGAAAAAAACCACGTGTGTTTGACGTGCCTGTAGACGGCGCGTCAGTTGAGGAAAAGACACCGCAAGCCAGCTCTAAGCCAAAACGCAAAGCCGCGCCGAAAGCTTCCTCTAAAACAAGTGCACGAACGACCAAAGCCAAAGCAACACCAGAAGACGACCAACTTCGTCCTCGGGCGCTAAATCTGGCAGACGTTGAGCTGACCAATCAGGTCATTGACCAAATCGACGATGCACCTATCCCCACCGACACGCCGCGCAGTCGCTTCAGTTGGGGCGGTGTTCTTTTCTCAGCCCTTGGTGCTCTTGCCATGCTTGCTATCGGCCTTGCCGTGGATGAGCTGGTAAGAGGTCTCTTTACACGCCACGAATGGCTTGGCTGGTTTGCTCTAGCCCTCACCATTCTCGTGATCATTGCCACGCTTGTTATGATCATCCGCGAACTCGCCGCACTCTTAAGGCTGCGCAAAATCGAAAACCTTCGCAGTGATGCTGAACAGGCGTTTTTAGAAAACGACAAGAAAGCAGCCAACAAAGTAGAAGCCGAAGTAACCTCGCTCTATGCAAGCCGCATTGATCTTGCAGGCGCACGCAGCGCTTATTCAGCTTATGAAGGTGATATAATCGGTCCCGCAGACCGTATTCGCCTGATTGAAACGGAATTACTTTCACCGCTTGATAACCGGGCAGAAGAACTGGTGATGAATGCGGCCAAACGAGTGGCGATTGTCACCGCCGTATCGCCACGTGCGTTGGTTGATGTCTTATATGTACTTGCAGAAAACTTGCGATTGATCCGCGCCCTGTCTGAACTTTATGGCGGCAAACCGGGTATGGTCGGCTTTTGGCGGTTGACGAAATCAGTGGTCAGTCACCTTGCCATAACAGGCGCAATCTCCATCGGGGACGGGCTAATGCAGCAAATGGTTGGGCATGGTCTGGCAGCAAGGTTGTCTGCCCGTTTTGGTGAAGGTGTTATAAACGGGTTGCTGACAGCCCGCATTGGTCTAGCCGCCCATGATATTTGCCGCCCTGTGCCCTTTCTTCATCGGGAAAGACCCAGTATATCAAAATACTTGAACACCCTCGTAGGTCTTGCCGGCTTGGACAAATCTAAATGATAAAGAAACTCACCCAAGGTGGCTGGCGCACTCCTCTTTTGATGTTGATCATCATGCAGATGGGAATGCAATTTTCTTTCGCCTCTTGGTTTGTGATGATCAAAAACTTCGCCGTTGATGAAGTCGCTTTCACTGGTTGGGAAATCGGCATTCAAGAAACCATCCGCGAAATACCGGGCTTCTTGTCGTTTCTTGCAGTCTACTTCTTACTGTTCATGACAGAACGCGCCTTGGCCATCGGCTCACTTTTCATCATGGGTTTAGGCGTCGCGATCACCGGTGCTTATGATAGCTTTTATGGCCTCATGATCACGACCTTCATTATGTCGGTCGGTTTTCACTATTATGAAACCTGCAACCAATCGCTCTCGCTCCAGTGGTTAGAGAAGAAAACCGCAGCCCGACAAATGGGCCGCATTGTATCAGCTGGCGCCATGGCAGCGCTTGCAGCCTATGGGTTGGTTTTTGTTATTTGGAAAGCCCTAGATCTTTCTTTCCTCTCCGTCTTTGCAGCCGCAGGTGTCGTCACCATGATTGCCGCCGCCGCTGTTCTCATGACCTTCCCAAAATTTGAGATTGGGCCACCACAACGCCGCCACTTGGTGCTGCGCAGTCGCTATTGGCTCTACTACGCCCTCACCTTCATGAGCGGCGCGCGTCGTCAAATATTCATTGTCTTTGCAGCCCTAATGATGGTGGAAAAATTCGATTATGGCGTTGAGCAAATGGCAACGCTGTTTCTCATCAATGGCGTTGTCAGCATGGTGCTTGCGCCACAAATTGGCCGGATGATCGACAAAATAGGCGAACGCAACGCCCTTATCATCGAGTACATCGGCCTGTTCTTCGTCTTCTTCTCTTATGCCTATGTGACGACTGCCGAATGGGCTGCGGCCCTTTACGTAATCGACCATGCCTTCTTTGCGATGGCCATTGCGATGAAGACCTACTTCCAGAAGATCGCCGATCCGCAAGATATAGCACCAACAGCTGGCGTTGCCTTTACGATCAACCATATCGCGGCAGTCTTCATGCCGATATTCTTCGGACTGTTATGGCTTTATTCGCCTGCAGCCGTGTTCTTGTCAGGTGCTGCTATGGCAATTATCAGCTTAATCCTGTCCTTGATGGTTCCACGTAATCCGCACGAAGGCCAAGAAGTAACTGGTCCCTTTTCAGCGCTAGGTAAACATGCCGCTCCTTCGCCTGCAGAATAGGCGCGATTTTACCGAGTTTACGATGATCACCAAAATATTACGAACCTCCCCTTGATGAAGCTCAATCCCCTGTTAGGTTTAACCCCAGATTGGTGAAAGAGAATTTCTATGTTTGTAAAGAAAATAGCGATTGCTGTAATTTCAGCCGGCTTAGTGAGTAGTCTCGCAATTACTAGTCTGGGCGCTTCTCAAGCAGAAGCGGCGACGCAGGGCGTTAAATTCAAGCAAAGCTTCAAATATTTTAAAGTGCGCGGAAAGACTTCTTTGGAAATCTTCCGAGACTTTCAAAAGAGATCACCGATCAAAGGGGTTGGCAATCATCAGGCAACATTGGGTGTCGCCAGCATTAAATTGTCGCCTAATGTTAAATTCGAAGAGAAAAATGGGCGTTGCAGGGTACAAAAATCAAAAGTAACCGTAGACGTCGTCATTCACCTACCCCGTTGGGCAAATTATCGTCGTGCCAACAAATTTGCAAAACTGAGCTGGGACACTCTTTTCGCTGATATTAAAAAGCATGAATTGACACATGCAGAAATCGCGAAAGACTATGGCACTCGCATTCAAAAGAAGATTGTGAACTACGGATCACGTTCTAGCTGTTCCAGCCTTCAAGCGGCAATATCGCGCAGTTCTAATCGGCTTTTGAAAAAACACGATCGCGCTCAACGCAAATTTGATCGGGTGGAACAGAAAAAGATGATCCGCGCGCGCCGTAAAGCTCGGCTTTAAATTTACGCTTGCGTTTCTGGGATACGGATAATCAAACCATCTAGTTCGTCAGTAATACGCATTTGGCAAGATAGGCGTGATGAAGGCTTAATTTCGTGTGCGAAATCAAGCATATCTTCTTCCATTGCTTCTGCAGACCCAGCTTTAGCAACCCAAGTCTCATCCACATAAACGTGACACGTGGCACAAGCACAAGCACCACCACATTCCGCATCAATGCCTGGAACTGAGTTCTTTAGAGCAGCTTCCATGACGGTGCTGCCTGTATCAGCTTCCACATCAAAGCTCTCACCAGAATGTGTGATATAAGTAATTTTCGCCATGTCGCCTCACAATAGTTCCGTCCAACAATTTGTCAGTTTGACATAAGGATAGTTAGCCTCATGTCAAGCATATTAGACAACTAGTTTGGAAAAACCTTGGAACGAGCGACTAGATTTCATCCTGATCGAGGATCGAAACGATAAATTCGCAAGCCTCATCAAGTGCACTTTTCAGCGCTTTAACATCAAACGCGGTTTGGTCTTCAGCAGCGCTTTCAAGGTGAGCAGCAACATCTGCAACATCCCAAGCACCAATGTTTCGTGCAGACCCTTTTATTGTATGAGAAGCAGCAAACCGCTCTTCATGGGTCTTCGCATTTTCAACACGGTCCATGTAAACGTCCATTTGTGTCAAAAACAAACGCAATACTTCTTGCTCAAGAGAGCGATCGCCCAATGTTTGCTTTGCCAAATGAACTAAATCAATAGGACGAGACTGGCTTTGCAGCGCAACTTCAGCATCCATATTAAGAGCAACGACGGATCCCATATCAACCACCTTATAAAAATTCCCCTATAGGAAGAATGGCATCGTCAACCTAATGTCTGCTTAAATTTGGAGTGAAATGCCCTCGGATGGCGAAGTTCCGATTTCTATGGTGTACCAAAAGTTAAATTCGATAGAAAAATCCAGTACTTCCCACAGATTACGCAATTTTCTCTGCCTAAGTTTATTAACCATAAAACTGAACAGTTCAGGACAAATGATCGAAGGAGTTTTCAAATCCTTAACAAAGCGTTAATGTGCCCTGTGCGGAAACTGGTAAAGTGGTGAGGTAAGTATAGCTTTTAGAGGTTTTGGGGCAAAATTAGCGGTTTTCAAGTGCCCGCTTTAACCAATAACTTCTCCAAGGTATGACTTTTACCTCCTTTTTTGCTAACTACCGCCCACTATATACCATTTTGGTTTTGGTAATTGTTGCGTAAGGCGTATTGAAATGGCGAAGTCCAAAAAAGCTCCAGATCCGGCGAAAGCCGCAATTGATGCTGTAGAAGAGGCCCTGAAACTAGATTTTGGTGGGCCTGATGATGCATTAATAGATGATCTGGATTTAGATCTAGACGATGGCTTCAGTGACGATGGTGACTTGAAAAAGGCGCCAGCAATCGAGAACGCAACTCTAGCTGCATCCGCCAAAAAAGACCCAGCCAACGATGACCGCCGCACACTCGGCAATCTCGTATACGGTCTGCAAAAACGCCCATCATCCAGCCCGTTCTGGTTTGCATTCTTCATCTCGCTTATCTGGCTTGCAGGTGCTGCATTCTTGGGCTTCAAATATTTCGACGTAAATGTAAAATCATTCGACGACGCCCTCGCATTGTTCGATCAATCCTCAGCGGTTTTGTGGCTCGTGGCAACGATCGTCCCAATCCTGTTTTTCTTTATCATGGGCTTCCTAATTTGGCGTGCGCAGGAAATGCGCCTCGCTGCAAGCTCCATGTCAGAAGTTGCTCTTAGACTTGCCGAACCTGAAGACATCGCAACAGACACTGTCGTGCGTGTTGGACAGGCTGTGCGCCGTGAAGTCGCGGCAATGGGTGACGGCGTTGAGCGCGTTCTTGCTCGCGCGGGCGAACTTGAAGTTCTGGTCCACAACGAAATGATGTCATTAGAGCGTTCTTACTCAGACAACGAATTACGCATTCGCGGGTTGATTGATGAACTCTCCAGCCAACGTGAGGCGATTGTAAACAATGCTGACCGTGTTGGCTCATCTCTAGGTGCGGCAAGAGAAAATTTAAGCTCAGACATTTTGGCCGTCGGTGACAAAGTCAAAGAGAACCTTTCTGGCATTGCAGACAATGTCCGCTCAATGGGCGATGACATCAGCGCATCAATTACCGACAAAACATCGCAGATGACAATCGACCTCGGCTTTGCTGGGGAATCATTGGTTTCATCGCTTAACCGTGAAAGCGACCACATGCTTGAACGGTTGAATACAAGCGGCTCAGAAACCGTCGATCAACTGTCTAAAATCAGTGACGAAGTATCAAACAGCTTGAGCTCAAAAGGCGATGAAATTGTCTCAACGCTTACCAACATAAGTGGTGAAGTCACCGAAAGCCTTTCAACGAAGGGTGACGCGATTATCACTAATCTAACAGATGTTAGTGGGCAGGTAACACAAACCCTTAATTCCAAAGGCACTGAAGTTGCTTCAAACCTCGCCGAAATTGGTAATGCGCTTCGCGATGCTTTGACGGAACGGTCACAAAAAATTACCGCGACATTGTCCAATACGGGTGATGAGATTACGACCAATCTCACCCAACAAAGTTCTTCATTCACTGAGGCACTTCAATCAACAGGCCAAGCAATCACAGCCTCCATTGCTTCACAAGCTGAAGGTATTGGTGATGAATTGAAAACGTCCACCAACGCAATGATGGTCGACCTTTCTCTTCGCAGTTCTGACATCACAGAGCGCTTTGACGAAATCACAGAAAAAATCGCGACATCAATCTCCACACGTGGCGAAGATCTTTCAACAGACCTCAGCGCGATCAGCGATCGCATCGAAACACTGGTTGTGAAAGACGGCGGTGAGTTGGCAGAGCGTATTAATACGTCTGGCGAGGCTATCGCGAAGCTCATTGAAACACGCTCTGTATCGTTGTTGGATAGCATCGATGGAACAGCAGACACGATCAATGCAAAATTCGACGAAACTGGCATCTCGATTGGTTCGCAGATTGCCAATGTTGGCGAGCAACTTTCAACGGCCCTGAGCACACGCGGTGAAAACCTCAACCGTGCGCTTGCAGCGTCCGGCATCGAATTGATTACAAATATTGACAACAGGTCGAAAGACCTACGCGACGGCATCGACGAGCGTCTTATTCAACTGGATGAAGTTGTCGATACAAAGGGCAAAGGGCTCACCGACATGTTGGGTGAACGGGTTGGCCAAATGGACGACATATTCACCAAGCGCCTCAACGATATTGATGGGGCATTGGAGACACGTCTTGATGAAGTATCAGGTGCAATTGAAACTCGTATTTCAACAGTAAGCGATAATTTCGCGACCCGTGCTGGTGCCGTTTCTGAAGACCTTCAAGGCCGCTTGGATGCCGCAGCAGATAGCTTCAAAGCAAAATCTGAAGAGATCTCTGGCGAGATCGGGGATCGTGTTAAAACAATCGATGAAGCCCTCGATAGTCGTGGACGCCAAATCAGCGAAACACTTGTTAATCGGACCCGCGAACTTGCGGCAACGTTCTCAACAGGTGAGGAAGAATTGAACATTGCTTTGGAAGCACGTTTGAAGTCAGTTGGCGATACGCTGACAACACAAGCAGACGGTATAACCAATGCACTTGGCACCCAAGTTGATGCAATCAATGTAGATCTTGCCGATAAAATTGATCAGGTTACCGGTTCACTCGATGAGAAAACTGGAATTATCAAATCGCTCGTTGAAGACCAATTGGCCCCTGTCGCCAACCGCTTGGTAAGCGATACAGAAACCGCTCATCAGCGCATTCTCGATCTGTCAACAAACTCCAGCGAGAACTTCACTGCAGCAGCAGATCAAGCCGCAACCCTGTTTGCCTCTAAAACTCATGAAGCTGGCCAAACGCTTATCAGTGCACTTGGCGGCCTAAGTGATGGCATCCGTATGCGCGCAAGTGAATCGGCTGAAACGATTGAGCAATCGACAACACGACTTGAGCAGACATTGCGCTCTAGCACAGCTATTTCAGAAGAAACATTGGTTCGCCATGCCTCAGACATCGAAGCAATGCTTCGTGAGCGCACACAATCGCTAACAACGATCTTCAATAGTGATGGCGCGAACATGATCAACCAGCTGGACGAAAAATCTGGCGAAATGACGAATTCCATTGCGCAAACAAGTGCCAATTTGGCCAACCAAATCGACCAAACAAGTGCCAATTTGGCCAGCCAAATCGACCAATCAAGCGCAAGCTTTGTTGCCCAGATAGATGAGAAATCTGGCGAAATGACTGGTTCTATTGCTCAAACAAGCGCTAATTTGGTCAACCAAATCGACCGTTCAAGTGGTAGCTTGATTAGTCGGATGGATGAAAAATCGGGTGAACTCTCCAATACAATCACACAAACTAGCGCCACTCTGGCGAACCAACTCGATGAGAAATCTGGCGAGATGTATAACTCAATCAACCGCACAAGTGCTGCTGTTGTTGATGCAATGCAGGCTCAAGGTAGCCGTGTGATAGATGAGCTTACAAGTCAGATGGGTGACGTTAATTCAGTCCTCGCACGCATTGGCCAAACAAATGATGACCTGCGCACTGTCTTGGCAACAGCAGACCAAAACCTTGCTACCATTGAAACAGGCCTGACAAACCGCTCTGTTGAAATTCGCAATGCAGTGGCGCAAGCCGTTGGTCAAACCGATGAAGCCAACCAGCAATTGGCTGGCGAAATTGCGAAATTGCGTGAAGTCTCAGAACTCACAATTCGCGATACATCAGCCCTTGCCTCCCGCTTTGATGGTCAAAGTGAAGCACTAACAAACGCGGCCTCTATGTTGATCAACGCGGGTAATAATCTCGACAGCACATTGGATGATCGTCATCGTACAATCGAAATTCTATCGCAAGGCCTCGTAACAAAGAGCTCAGACATCGAAGAATTGATGCGCTCATTTGCAAACTTGATGGCAGATACAATCAAGCAAGCAGAAGACCGAGCAACAATGGTAAGTGCTGGCCTTTCAACCACGGCACAACAGGCAGCGCGTGACGTAGCAAACCAGCTTGATGAACTGCGCGCTGGTGCTAATGTTCAACTGAACGCAGCGGTAACTGAAGCCACAGAACGCTTCTCTGCGGCATCAGAAGAAATGCGCAGTGTTGCTCACTCTATCCAGAGTGACTTGCAAGCAACACGATCAGAAATCAAACGCGGTGTGTTTGATCTGCCAGAAGAAACAAAAGAGAGCACCGCGGCAATGCGTCGTTTGGTAAGCGATCAGGTACGTGCGCTTAACGATCTAACAGATATCGTCAACACACAACGTGACCGCCATACAACATCTTTGCCTCAACAAGCTGTATCAACACCAGCGCCAGTAGCAGCTGCTGCACCCGTGTTGGCAGCTCCTGTAGCGGCAACACCAGAGCCAGTGGCGCAAAAGCCAGCGCCTGCACCAGTTGCAGCAGCCCCAGCGCCTGCACCAGTTGCAGCTGCTCCAACACCTGCACCAGTTGCAGTTGCTCCAACACCTGCACCAACTCCTGCACCAACTCCTGCACCAGTTGCAAAAGCTCCTGAGCCAGCACCGGTTGCTCGCGCTCCTGAACCAGCGCCCGTTGCACCAACACCCGTTGTAACAGCGCCACAGCCTGCACCAGTACGCACGCCTGAAACGCCCGCTTTTTCACCCCGCGTAGAAGCGCCAACGCCGCAAGTTCCTCCTCAATCAGCCACTATTGCATCTCAAGAAGGTGGTTGGGTGACAGACTTGCTACGTCGCGCTTCAACAGAAGAAAATGCGGCAGCAACACCAGCGCAAGAAACAACAACAGCTCCATCGTTCGAACGGTCTCCAGAGCACATCATAGATTCGCTCTATTCACTGTCCGTGGATATAGCTCGTTCGATTGATCGTGATGGTGCTGTTGAGCTTTGGGAACGTTATCAACGTGGTGAGCGCAACGTATTCACCCGTCGCTTGAGAACGTTAGAAAGCCGCGAATTAAGCACTGAAATCAACCATCTCTACACAACAAACGCAGACTTTGCTGCAAGCATTGACCGCTATGTTGCAGACTTTGAAGTACTGATTTTGGAAGTATCAAAGAACGATCCTGACAATCGTCAGTCAGAAACCTATCTGAACTCGGACACAGGTCGCGTTTACACGATCTTTGCGCAAGCAACGGGTCGCTTCAGTTAGGCGATTATAGTTCAGAAACAAGAAAAGGCGGTGCTTGCGGGCGCCGCCTTTTTTTATTCTCAACTTCTGATTTCGTTGGAAGGTTCACACCTTAAATTTTACCGTAAACCCACGCGATCAATTCAGCTGCTACATCATCCAAAGCGCCGTTCAAAGCAGCAACCGCTTTTACAGCGTCGTCAGCAGACGATTGAGTGGCTGTAAATGTTTTGCTGGCAATCACACGGCCATTTTTGTCATTCAAGATACGGACAGCAATTTCAACATTCGCGTTAAAGCCATTGCCTGACGGTTCGATTTGGAACGCACGCAAGTCAAACAGCAATTGATGATCAATAATCAAACCATCGCCCGGCAAGCCAACAGCACGCGCGCCATTTGTTTCAGAAAACGCACGGCTTAGATAAAGTTGAACAAGACGCGGCAACCGATCGCTCCAGCGCACATCACCAAAAAAGGCAATTTGAGCTGTGCTCGGTTTAATGACAATGCGATCATTATCGAGCGAGGTTAAAACCTTCGGCTCCGTGATCAAAATCTGGCTACGTGTCGAACCAGACGTCGCGGTAACACCGCTGCTGAGAGCAAGGTCATAAACAGACGGCGGCGCTGATGGTACAAGAACGGCACAACCGGCAAGCAAACTCACACCGAGCGCTAACCCGCATGCAAGGCTCTTCCTGATAGATGCTTTATTTCTCAAACTCAATTTAGCCCAACCCATCTTGTCTCTATTGCACTTATAACACTAGCGTCGTCGCCGACGATACTCTGGCACTTTGTCTCCACCCAGCAAAAATTGCGCAGGGTTACTTTCGATATTTTTGATAATACTTTCAAGTCGCGTAACGGCGGTGCGGCTTTGGCCGATCAATGCTTCAATGTCGCTTAACCCGCGGGTCGAGAAACGAGCAAGGCCGCCAGAAATTGCGTCCGCACGTTTTTCAAAACTCTCAGCTACTTTTCTAATTGAAGTCGCAGCATCCGTTGCTTCCACAACAAACCCGCGCCCATCCGCTTCAACCAAACCATCGACTGTGCCAACCAGTTTGGTAATGGCCTCACTTGTCTTCACAAGACGGCTCGCAACGACCGTTGCATCTTTGATAATCTTGTCGAGGTTCTCGCGGTTATCAGCAAGCGTGCCGGTAAGCTTCGTCACATCAGTTGTCGCAGTTTTCGCGCCTGCGATAATCACATCAATCTCTTTGCCCGATGTTTCAAGTTTCGACGCAAAAGTCTCAAAGCTTGTTAGGGTGTTGGCGATCTTCTCACCATCAATCAACTTAAGCTTCGCTTGCAGGTCTGAACTGATCCCTTCAACACTTGAAAGTGTGCGAGCTAGTTGATCACCATTAATGGCTTGCGCAGTCGCCGTCAGGCTCGTGACAAGTGTTGACGCGCCGGTCACTGCCGTTTTCGCATCATTCAATATGCCATCAAATTTCTCAGTATTTCGGGCAAGGTCACCCGTAATTTTTTCAGCGTTACTCAAGGTCGACTTCACCGTCTCAGGATCAACCGCCTTAACAATCGCACCAACATCTTTCGACACAGTGCCAAGTGTATCGCTGAGCGAGGCAAGCGCTGTTGATGCTTTACCAACATTCACCAATAGCTCATCAATCTCGTCCGTTTTATCGGCGACGACAGATGTGATTTTTTCAACATTCGCAACTGTCTTGTTGATGTACGGCGTATTCGCATCCAAAAGGCCATCGACCTTTGCCAAGATGTCATTTGCAATCGTGATGGTTTTGCCAGCAGATGCCAAAACATCATTCAGTGCGGAAGCTTTAGCGCGAAGTACTGGGGTTTCTTCTTGCTCCAGTATCAATGGGCTATCAGGCGTACCACCAACCAAGGAAACATTGGCAAGGCCTGTTAGGGGTTGGCTTGAGACCGTCACCTGTGTATCGGCGCGCAAAGGTGTACCGAGTTTCACTTTCATGGTGGCATATACATTGGCAGGATCTGCCTGCGACAACTGAACGCTTGTTACCGCACCAACCCGCAAGCCGTTAAACAACACACCGCTGCCTAGCTTCAATCCGCCAGCATCACTTGGGATGATCAGTTGAACTTCGCGGGCGTCAGTCGTTTCACCATACCGCACAAGCCAATAGACAAATCCGAAAGCCATCGCGAAGACAGCTAACGTGAATAATCCTATTGCAATGTAATTTGCGCGTGTTTCCATAAACTACTCAATACGCTTCAATTCAAGCTCTATCCGATGTGAGCTCGTTTCGCACGTTCTCCGTTAAAGTATGCATCCACCCATGGGTCATCAAATTCAAGCATTTCTTGAGGTTTTCCCGTGACAAGTACGCGTTTTTTACCCAAAACGGCAATTCTGTCACACGCGGTGAATAAACTATCCAAATCGTGAGTGACCATAAACACCGTAACCCCTAAAGTGTCTCTCAGTTTCAAAATCAATTTATCAAACTCTTGCGCACCAATTGGGTCAAGACCTGATGTGGGTTCATCCAAGAAAATTACGGCAGGATCAAGGGCAAGAGCCCGCGCTACACCCGCCCGTTTTATCATACCGCCTGAAAGCTCTGAAGGTACTTTATCAGCAGCATCAAGAGCTAATCCAACCAGCTCCATCTTCATCAATGCCAGCTCATCCATCAGGCTCTGGCTCAAATCAAGATATTCTCGCATGGGCACTTGGATGTTTTGTTTTACCGTTAGAGATGAAAACAACGCACCATGTTGAAACAGCACACCCAATTGTTGATCGATCAACTGCCGTTCTGCAAATGATGAGCGATCATAATCAAGACCCAATATGTTGACGGAACCATTCCGCTTGGGGTTAAGCCCCAAAATCGCCCGTGTAAGAACTGATTTACCTGTGCCTGACGCACCGACAATTCCTAAAATTTCACCTTTTAAAACATCGATATCGAGGTTTTCAAGAATATTGCTTTCATCAAAACCCACAGTCAGTCCGCGCACTTTAATCACGCATTCTTCATGGGGGGGCATTGATGGATTTTGAGACTGCATGATCAATATCCAAGACTAGCGGAAATCACCGCAAAAATACCATCGACCACAATCACCATGAAAATCGATTTTACGACGGCGACAGTGGTGTGATGGGATAATGATTCAGAGCTACCCTCAACCTTCAACCCTTCAGACATGGCAATCAACCCAATGATCAACGCCATGAAAGGAGCCTTGATAATACCCATCATAAAATAAGTAAGGGGAATGGCATCGCGCGTGCGTTGCAGGAATAATTCCCATGATAGGTCGATATAAACCCAAAGCGCCACCTGTGCGCCAAGCAAGGCGGAATAGTTCGCCACAACAGTTAGCAATGGCATGATGATGATCAACGCCAAAATGCGGGGGAAGAGCAGAACATCAACCGGATCAAGACCGATCACTTTCAACGCGTCGATCTCTTCACGCATCTTCATGGAACCAATTTCCGCAGTGTAGGCAGAACCTGATCGGCCAGATACCATGATAGCAGTCAACACAACGCCCAAATCCCGCGTGATCAGCACGCCAACCAGATCAACCGCCATCACATCTGCACCAAAAAAGCTCAGCTGATAAGCCCCTTGTTGCGCCATGATAGCGCCGATCAAAAAGGTCATCAGGCAGATGATGGGCACAGCCGTCAAACCTGTTTTCATCATATGAGTGAACAGTGCCGGGAACCTAAAGACTTGTCCATTTTCTGGTTTTTTACCCAAAGCGCCCAAAAACAAACCGGTAATCCGTCGAGCACATGCCGCCATCAATGCACCAAGCAGCGAGAGAATACGTTTTACGTCACTAACGCCGTCTGAAATGAGGCCCAAACAACGCTCTAGCAAACCTACTTTCGATGGAACAGGAACGTTGTGCGCTTGTATTTCTTGCGCGGCGTCAGAAATCGCTTCTAGCAAGATTTTATGTTCAGCCTTTACATCAACAAAAGTGACGCGAACATTGTCTTTTTGCCACCTTTTACTCAACTTCAACAACAACCAAACCCCTGATGTATCGAGGGTTTTTATGTCTTTTAGTGAAATTGAAATCTCGCTATTATCTGGTTTTACGAGACTGGCCAGATGGCTTTCAATTTGGTCGGCATGGGTAATAGTCCACTCACCAACCGCAGCCATTGCTTGGCGTGTGCCAGTGTCATTCAGACCAACCACGCGGCCTACATTTTGTTCTAGTAAAATGTCCATTACCTTTAATATACAATAAATTCCAAAACAGACACCACTTTTTGCGAGTTTTAAGGTCACAAAACTAAAACCACCCAAACCTCAAATTGGCTATTTCCAAGCGAAGATCAAACGCCTACTTTAACGCGACGATTTGCTGAACAAATGAGAAATCAAAATGCCCTCTCTCACCCTCAAAGCCTATTCTCACAGCCTACCGCTGGAAAAACCTTTTCGAATTTCGCGAGGGGTTCGCACCACTGCAAATATGGTGGTGGCTGAAATATCAGATGGCGCGCACACCGGACGGGGCGAATGCATGCCCTATCCTCGATATGACGAGACAATTGAAAGCGTGCTTGAGCTTTTAGCAAATGTTGCAAAAGATGAAGAAAATTTTGCGACACTCGAAGCCTGTCAAAGCGCCCTCCCTCCAGGCGCTGCACGCAACGCACTTGATTGCGCGCGACTTGATTTTGAGGCCAAAAAATCTGGGCTCTCCGTCGCCAACCGTTTTGGCCTTACCATGAAGCCTCAAGTGACAGCATTTACACTGGGCATCGACACGCCTTCCGCCATGTATGAGGCCGCGAAAGCTGCCAACGATCGGCAGGTTTTAAAAATCAAGTTAGGGGCGGGAGAAGAAGATATTGAGCGCCTTGCGGCTGTACGCCGTGGGTCGCCTGAAGCAAAGCTAATTGTTGACGCCAATGAGGGCTGGAAGCCGAAAGACTTTGATCATCATTTAAAAAGCTGCATTGAAAACAACGTCGGCCTAATTGAGCAGCCCTTACCAGCAGGCGACGATGATGCTTTGCTCTCAATCAAATCACCCATCCCAATTTGTGCCGATGAAAGCCTTCACACCAGAGAAGAGCTCGATCATATCGAAAAGCGCTACGATGCGATAAACATCAAACTTGATAAAACCGGCGGCCTATCAGAAGCAATGGTGGTGCTTGAAGACGCTGAAAAGCGCGGTCTAACCATAATGGTTGGTTGCATGCTTTCATCGTCGCTTTCCATGGCACCTGCGGTTTATGTAGCCCAGCGTGCCACATGGGTTGACCTTGATGGCCCACTCTTATTGGCGAGCGATTGCGATCACGGATTGACCTATGAGGGCAGCACCATCTTACCCCCCACGCCGCAGCTTTGGGGTTGATAGCAAAAAGACAACGGCAATTAACGATACAGCGGCCATTGCATAAAAACTTTGCAACCCAAATTGCGCATAAAGTGTGCCACAGAAAAAGGTAAGCCCTGCAGCCAATAGCCCTGCAACAAAGGTTGAGGCGCCTTGCGCGGCTGGTGTTTCTTCTTCACTGACTTCTTTCGCAATGTAAGCCTGCAAACCTAAATGGGTCGCTCCAAACGAGAAACCATGCAGGATTTGAACCATCAAAATCAACACCACGCTGTCCATTGAACCATGCAATGCCCAACGCAATGTAGCAGCAACAGCCCCCAACAAAAGCAGGCGCGATGCACCGATTTTTAAGAACAATTTAGAGGCCTGCGTAAAGAGCAATATTTCTGCGATCACACCCACCGCCCAAAACCAGCCGATCTGACTTGCGGTATAACCTCTAGCCAGCCAATCAATCGTTCCAAATCCATAGACAAGAACATGCGACGCCTGAATAAGTCCGGCGAGCGCCGCGATTTGCAAAAATTGTCGCCCCTTCAAAAAAGCAATCAACCCTCCAAGGCCATGAGCTCCAACTTTGGGTCTGTCACTGGGATCAAGGCGGTAGGTTGGTAGCAAAAAACTCACAATGAATGACAGGGCAAGCATTGCCAAAATCAACCAAAACACTCCGTTGGTTCCAAGATCAGCCAAGAACATTCCAGCTGCGAGATTTGCGACCACAAAAGCAACAGATCCCCAGAGCCTAATATGACCGTAATTTGCTCCGCTAAGACGCACCTCACTCAAGACGAAAGAATCGCCAAGCGGGATGAGTGCATGCCAAAAAACACTAAAGACGCTGAGCAAAATGAGCACGACAATGAAACTGTCAACAAAACCCAACACTGCAAAGCTCACGACCGACACAAAACAGAAGAGATAAGCTGCATAACGACGTTGAGATAAGCCACCTGCCACAGCCACCGCGTAGGGCGAGAAAAAAACGCGGACGACCAGTGAAATACTCAACAGAATCGCTACCTCATTTGCTGTATAACCCTGGCCTAACAACCATGACGGGAAAAAGGGCAAGAAAATACCAAGTCCCAGGAAAACCGAAGACACAAAAAGTGCTATTTTTATAGAAGAATTCAACGGTTTAGTACCTTAGGTGTGCGAATCTAAATTAAGAATACACTTCGGTAACTCTTTTTGGCTAATACTTATACCTGAGTCATAAAGGTGGATTCTATGGGCGAATTGATTAAACCAAACGACATTTCCGAAGACGATTACCGTGCGATTGAAGAAGCGGTAATGGAGACGGCAAGAGGGCGCTGGTTTCTAGCTGAATACGCGAAACGAAATCGCGAGTCTGACACTGTCCGCGTGGTCGAAGCGATCGACAATCTGAAAAGCTATATAAGCTCAGAACACGATCCTGCCGACATGCTGCAATTGCGTCTTGATATTGTGGATATGACGCAGACTATCGAGCAAATTAAAACCGAAGTCGCAAACACCGGCGACAACGGCACGACAATAAGCGATGCCCAAGTAGAGCTAAACGTTGTTTTAGATGAAACAGAAGATGCGACATCGAACATCCTCTCTTCTGCTGAAAAAATTCAAGAGATCATTTGGGAATTAAAAGAAACTGATAAAGACAATTCCCAATTCGATAAAATCGATGAACTTGTAACAGATGTTTACATGGCCTGCTCATTCCAAGATTTGACTGGCCAACGTTTGCGTAAAGTCGTTGGGCTAACATCAGACATCGAGCAGCGCCTTAAAAACATGGTCAGCCTTTGGGATGCCGATGAATTACATCGATATAAACAAAGCGATGCTGCAAGCCACGAAGACGAACATCTGAAAAACGGACCTGCCTTGCCTACAGACGCGCAAGAGCAAAACGAAATTGATGCCGTATTATCAGCCGAAGATGTGGAATTTGAAGCCGCACTTGATTGGTCTGATCCGGATAACGAAGCTGTTTCTGATGAAGACGCGTTCTTCGTCATTGACGATAGTTTTGAAGAAGCTCCTGATCCAAATATGATGGCCTTCGAAGCAGACACGGAAGACGAGCTTGCCTTCCAAGCGCCTCCTGCAGAAGAAGTCATGGACGATGATGACGAATGGGAAGTGAACCCAGCATCATTGCCAGAAACGCAAGAACAAGCATCTGCAGACGTTCAAGATGCGGATGAAGAAATAGGGGTTGCCCCTCTTCATGCGCGCCTTGCTCAATTTAGCTAGACGACACTTTAGCTAGATGCTCTTTAACGAGATGCTTCTAGCGACAAAGCTTTTTGCATCATTTCTGGGTCAATATTTCCACCAGAAAGTGTTACCAACACAGTCTCCCCTCGTATATCAATCTTCTTTGATAACAAAGCTGCCAGCGCCGCTGCGCCACCTGGTTCAACCACAACTTTGAGCTCGTTGAACGCAAAGGCAACCGCGCGCAATGCATCTTCATCTGAGATCGTCAGACCTTGTGATGCATAATCTTTCAATATTGAAAAACTCAGTTCACCCGGCGTCGGCGTAATAATCGCGTCACAAATTGATCCAACGGTGGTTGGATTGGCGACCCGTTCACCCTTCACAAGGGAGCGACTGTAATCGTCGAAATCTTCAGGCTCCACCGTGTGGAATTTCACCTTTGGCAGACGTTCTTTTAGCACGGTAGCAATGCCAGCAGAAAGACCACCTCCGCCCGTACAAGCAAACACGCGGTTCAAGTCAATATCGTTGTCGTCAAAGAAATCAATTGCTTCCAATGCGCAAGTTCCCTGCCCCGCCATGACATAGGGGTTGTTGTAGGGGTGGATGAGCACGGCACCAAGTTCTTCTGCTTTAGCGTTGGTGACAACATCACGATCTTCATTCGCACGATCAAAAAACAAAACCGTTGCACCAGACCGACGCGTGCGATCCACTTTGATTTGCGGCGCGTCAAAAGGCATGATGATTGTCGCAGGAATATTCAGCAGTCGCGCAGCCTCGGCTATTCCTTGTGCGTGATTGCCAGAAGAGCAAGCGATTACTCCGCTCTTTGCAAGATCAGGGTTTTGCTCCAAATAGGCCGAGACAGAATTCATCGCACCACGAAACTTAAACGACCCAGTGCGCTGCAAATTCTCCGCTTTCAAGAATACCCGCCCACCGCAAAGGTCATCCAAAATATTGGAGGTAAGCAACGGCGTTTTAATCGCGTGGCCAGCAATTCGATGAGTAGCCTTGAGTACATCTTGGTAGGTGGGAGTGTTCAGCATTTACATCTCTTGCGATATTGGCTTTATCGGCAGAGATTATACCCGTTCTGATGAAAGCGAAACCATCGCATCGCGTTTCACCCGTGGTTCTTTGATTTTGTAAATGGCTTCAACATTTTCCAAGAACATTTCTGCGACAGTGCGCCAAGACCGCTCTTCGGCAAAACTTCGGCAGACAGCAGGGTCACACCGTAATGCTTGCTCTATTGCTTCACCCAAATTTTCAGACAAGCGACCAACTGTTTTATCATGGCCGATCACATCGACGGGGCCCATGACGGGATAGCCTGCAACAGGAACACCGCTTGCGAGTGCTTCCAACATGACGATGCCGAATGTATCCGTTTTGCTTGGAAAGACGAAGACATCTGCCGATGCGTAATAACGCGCAAGTTCATCACCAAATTTCGTACCGACAAATTTCACATCTGGATATTTAGCTTCAAGTTCATCGCGTGCAGGCCCATCACCAACCACGACTTTCGTGCCGCCAACACTGGTTTCCAAAAAGGCTTCGATGTTCTTTTCAACAGCCACACGCCCAACATAAAGTTGAACGGGTCCTTCAAAGCCTAGGTCCACTCGCTTATCAGGATGAAAAAGCTCACTATCAACACCACGCGTCCAAGGCACGAGTTTCGTAAATCCTTGCGCGGCCAAATTATGCCTTAGTGACGGTGTCGCAACCATGCAGCCATTGCCTGAATTATGGAAATTGCGAAGGTAGGCATATGTCCATGAAATAGGGATGGGAAACCGCGCGCTTAAATATTCAGGAAAGCGCGTGTGATAGCTTGTCGTAAACGGGCGCCCATTGGATTGGCAATAAGACCGCGCCGCTCTGCCAAGCGTTGCCTCAGTTGCAATATGAATATGGTCAGGGTTATGCTTTGCAATCTCACCACCAACAGCCGTTGCCGTCGTCAGTGATAATCTAATCTCAGGATAAGTCGGACAAGGGACCGTGTAAAATGGCTGAGGCGAGACCACATGTGTCTCATGCCCCATCGTATTCAATTCACTGACGGTGCGTTCCAACGTGCGTACAACACCATTGACCTGCGGATACCAAGCGTCTGAAACAATGACGATTTTCATATTTCGTTTCTCAACTTATTTCCCAATATTTTGCCAAATCGATGTCTCAAAATTATGACGCTGGTAAGATAAGTAGCTATGGTAGGTTACAACATCAATCAAAAACCCCTGCGGGTTAAAAATAAGGAACTGTGCAGATATGGATTTAGGTATTAAAGGCCGCAAGGCGATTGTATGTGCATCGAGCAAAGGGTTGGGACGTGGCTGCGCGGAGGCCTTAGCACAAGCAGGTTGCGACGTTGTTCTGAATGGCCGCAATGTGGAAGTGCTCGAAGCGACAGCCAGTGCCATCCGCGCACAAACGGGTGCGAACGTAACAGCAGTTGCTGCTGACGTCAGCACGGCTGAGGGTCAGCGCCTATTGCTTGAGGCTTGTCCAAATCCAGATATTTTGGTCAACAACAATGGCGGCCCACCCCGCAAGAACTATCAAGAACTAGACCGTGAGGCGATGATGGCGGGCGTTGTTCAAAACATGATTACGCCAATCGAACTTATTCAAGCCGTGATTGAAGGCATGAAAGAACGTGAGTTTGGCCGTATCGTCAACATCACATCTTTGTCTGTCAAAATGCCGATCGAAGGACTGGATCTATCATCTGGCGCGCGTGCTGGTCTTACAGGTTTTATGGCTGGCGTTTGCCGCACCTTTGCCCACCACAATGTAACCATGAATAACATTTTGCCGGGCAAGATGGACACAGATCGCCTACGCGGTGGCATCACAGGTTCCGCTAAAGCACAGGGCATTGATTTTGAAGCAGCAGCGCAAAAACAGCGGGATGAAATTCCAGCAAAGCGTTTCGGCAATCCAGAAGAGTTCGGCAACACCTGCGCGTTCTTATGTTCTAATCATGCGGGCTATATTACAGGCCAAAATATTCTGCTTGATGGCGGCCTCTTTAACGGCGCTGTTTAGTCTTTCCAAGACCCATGAAAATGATGCACGGGGCCATGTCCCGTGCCAATCTTTAAGGTGTCTGCATTGGCAATAGCCTCAGCAAGATATGCCTTCGCCATCTCCAAGGCATCACCCATTGTCACGCCCTTAGCAAGCCCCGCAGCAATGGCTGAGGAAAGCGTGCAGCCTGTTCCATGCGTGTTGTTGGTGTCAAACCGCTTGGAAGATAACCAGAAACTCTCATTACCATCAGAGTAGAAATCACGCGCCTCATCGCCTGCACTGTGCCCGCCCTTAATCAAAACGGCTTTAACGCCAAGCTTTAAAAGTGCAGTTGCTTGGGTCTCCATCTCTGCGTCATTCTTAGCAATCTCAAGACCCGTTAGATGGGCTGCCTCATGCAGATTGGGTGTGATCAAATCAACGAGCGGGAATAGATATTCTTGCATCGCGTTCACGGCTTCATCAACCAGCAACGGGTCGCCAGAGGTCGCGATCATAACTGGGTCTAAAATGACGGCCCCACAATCGTGGGCTTCTAAACCTTGAGCAACGCCCATGATAATTTCAGCATTAAACAACATGCCAATCTTCACGGCCGTCACATCAAGATCAGAAAACACAGCATCCATTTGTTCGCGCACAAAGGAGGCTGGAACGTCATGGATACCCGTGACGCCTTTTGTGTTTTGCGCCGTTAAAGCCGTCACCACACTCGCGCCATAAACGCCGAGCGCGGAGAAGGTTTTCAAGTCGGCTTGAATGCCCGCGCCGCCACTGCTGTCAGATCCCGCAATTGTGACGGCTATAGCGGTCATTTTGCACCTTCAATCGCATCCCAAATAACATGCGGCAATGCTGGCATATCAATGTGCTTGATGCCGTATTCGCGGTGAAGCACATTCACCAAGGCGTTCATCACCGCGGGCGTTGAGCCAATAGCGCCCGCCTCGCCCGCACCTTTAATGCCAAGCGCATTGGTGGTTGAAGGCACATTGCGCGTTTCAAAATGGAAATCAGGGAACTGGTCCGCACGCGGAATGCCGTAGTCCATAAAACTCGCTGAGAGCAGTTGCCCTGTCTCATCAAACTCAGTGCGCTCAAAAAGCGCCTGCCCAATGCCTTGAACGATGCCGCCATGCACCTGCCCCGCAAGCAAGAGCGGGTTCACTGTCACACCGAAATCATCCACCACGGTATAGGTTAGAAGTTCGACGACACCTGTATTCGGGTCCAGTTCTAACTCACACACATGCGTGCCATTGGGATAAGTTGCCTCATCTTGAGGAACATCCGCGCTGCCGACTAGCACCTCATCACTGGCTTCAGCAATATCAGCAAAGCTAATCCGTCGGTCGGTGCCAACCACTTCAACATGCCCGCCTGAAAACTCTAAATCCTCGACAGACGCTTCAAGCTTATCAGAAGCGATCTCGCGCAATTTCTCACCAAGTTCGAACGCTGCCTGATTAACAGAAACACCACCAATCGGAATGGAACGCGATCCGCCTGTGCCACCGCCAGAACTCAAGACATCCGTGTCGCCTTGGTGCACATGGATTTGATCTGGATCAAGATCAAGCCGTGCTGCAATAAATTGCGCATAAGCAGTTTGGTGCCCCTGCCCTGTGGATTGCGTACCAATGCGCAGAAGCACGGAACCATCATCTTGCAAACTCACATGAGCAGGCTCAGAACCAGCAAAGGCACAGGCCTCAATGTAAGTTGATAATCCGATGCCGCGCAGTTTTCCATTCTTCAAACTGTCAGCACGACGCGCCTCGAACCCATCCCAATCTGCAACGTCCATCGCGCGGGTCATGTGCCCGTCAAACTCGCCAACATCAATCTTGCGGCCAGTCGCTGTTTTATAGGGAAACTGACCCTCTTTGATAAAATTGATCCGACGCAGCTCGTTTGCATCGATACCAATTTCAAGCGCAGTGTAGTCAACCAAACGCTCCATCAAATAAGCTGCTTCCGGACGTCCCGCCCCACGATAAGCATCTGTCGGTGTGGTGTTGGTGAAAATGCATTTCACATGAGCTGAGGCTGCCGGAATATCATAAAGGCCAGTTGCCATAGCGGCGCCAAACCACGGGACGAGCGTTGAATAATCAGAAAGATACGCGCCCATATCAGCCAAAATCTCAACATCAAGCGCGACAAATCGATTGTCTTTATCAAGCCCCAAACGCGCCGTGCTTATGTTATCGCGCCCATGCACATCGGTTAGAAAATGCTCGGTACGATCACTGAACCAACGCACTGGGCGTTTCAGCTTTTTTGCTGCTGCAAGGCAAAGTGGATACTCGTGGTACATGAATAACTTGGTGCCAAATCCGCCGCCAACATCAGGCGTCACAACACGCATTTTTTCAGGATCCAAGCCCATAATTGCATCGCAAAGTTTAGCGCGAATTGAATAAACACCTTGGCTGCCAAGCGTGAGGGTCAGCATGTCGTCATCGGCGCTATATTCGGCGACGCAGGCGCGCGTTTCCATATAGTTGCAAACCAAGCGATTATTGATCACCTTGAACTCAACAACGCGGTCCGCCTTTGCCATAGCATCCGCTGTAGCCTTCGCGTCACCAGTCTTTGATTCTGACGCCATATTATTGGGTTCAAATCCGTCCCAAACAAGCGGCGCACCGTCAGCCATTGCAGCCTCGATGCCAACGACCGCGTCTAGTGATTGATAATCAATATCCAAAAGCTCAGCCGCATCCGCTGCAATCGCACGACTATCAGCAACGATGAAAGCAATCGGATCACCAACATAACGTGCTGTATTTTCACATAGCGCCAAACGTGGCGGTTGCTCATAGGGTTTGCCATCAGCATTTTTCCCGCGTGGAACCACATTTGGCAACGAACCAAACTCAGCAATATCCGCATGGGTCATCACCAAATGAACGCCATCCATTGCAAGCGCTGCACTGGTGTCTTTGATCTCAAATCGCGCATGGGCAAAAGGCGAGCGCACCACATAGGCGCTCAAACATCCATCCGGTTTATGGTCGCTTGGATAAAAGCCTTCGCCTTTGACAAAGCGATCGTCTTCTTTGCGGATGATAGATGCACCGACATTAGATTTTTGGCCAAATTTTACCAGAGAAAGGTCATTCATGAAAAGCACCATAAAAGTGATGTAACCGAGGTTTGTGTTTGGAACTTATCGTTTTTTTGAGCGGCGGCAATGGTTAAAGTTTGACCTTACCCGCAATTTGCATCACATCTGGGATATGTCCAACATACAATCTCGCCTTTTGCCGAAACGCTTCAACATTTGGTGGCAAAGACAACACCACAATGTGCGGGGTGGGATATGGATGTTGATGGGTGCTTTTATGTTTTCTGTGATGGTGGCAATCATCAAAGTCATTGGCTCGCGAATATCCATTTTTGAAATTTTGTTTTTTAGACAATTGGCCATGACCATCATTGTCGCCCCCGTCATCATTCGCGGCCTGCCGAACTCACTCAAAACACAAATGCCGGGCCTTCAAGCATTGCGCGTGGTGGCAGCAACCTCTGCGATGATCATGGGTTTTTCAGCCTTCATCCACTTGCCCCTATCAACGGCAACAGCCATTGGTTTTTCCAAAACCATGTTCATCACAATTTTGGCGATTATCTTTTTGAAAGAAACCGTCGGTATTCGTCGTTGGAGCGCGGTGGTCGTCGGCTTTGTTGGGGTCATCATTATGATCGCACCAGAAGATGGTTGGACGACCTTTGCAAATTTCGATATTTGGTCACTCGCCGCCTTGTTAAGTGCGGCATGCGCTGGCCTTGTTATGGTGATAATCAGAAAGCTTTCTCAGGTAGATCAAGCGATCACGATTTTATCTTTTCAGGCAATTTTCGTTGGGCTTTTAATGATTGTCCCAACCATCTATTTTTGGGTCACGCCTACACTGGAAGAATGGTTATGGATGGGGCTTTTGGGCCTTGTCTCAGTGATCGCTCAAGCCGCCAATATACGTGCTTATAAAGCGGGCGAAGCAACGGCGATTTCTACCATTGATTATACCCGCTTGGTCTACGCCTCGATTTTGGGTTTTCTCATTTTTGCAGAAATTCCAGATCTCAATACGATGATCGGCGCAGGCGTTATCATTGCCGCATCACTCTACACCCTGCACCGCGAAGGGCAGCAGGGGAAAGCTCTGGCCCGCTCTAAAGAAGGGCGGACCTATAACTAGTTTATGGCGACTATTTTCTCGCTAAATAAGCCGCGATAAGCCCAGCGGTTGAGCTGTCTTTATCACTGACAGGCTTTTCGCTTTTGACCATAGGAAGCAGCGTGTTTGCCAATTGCTTGCCAAGTTCAACACCCCATTGATCGAAAGAGTTGATGCCCCAGACAACGCCCTGCACAAAGACCTTATGCTCATAAAGCGCAATCAAGCCGCCAAGCGTTGCAGGATCAAGGCGGTCATATAAAAGCGTATTAGACGGACGGTTGCCCGGGAAAACTTTATGGGGTGCGAGACGAGCGATGTCTTCCTCACTCATGCCAGAGGCTGAAAGTTCTGCCGTTGCTTCTTCCAATGTCTTACCGCGCATCAATGCCTCAGACTGGGCAAAACAATTGGCAGCCAAAATAGAATGATGATCACCAAGAACTTCTTGCGGATGAGCCGCTAGAACGAAATCGCACGGGATAGTCGTGGTTCCTTGGTGGATCAATTGATAGAAAGCGTGCTGACCATTAGTGCCTGGCTCTCCCCAAATAATCGGGCCCGTTTCACCTTCCACCGCAGCGCCATCAAGACCAATACGTTTGCCGTTGCTCTCCATATCCAACTGTTGAAGGTAGGCTGGAAAACGCGCCAATCGTTGATCATAAGGCATCACGCCATGGCTTGGGTATCCAACGAAATTTCGGTACCAAATTCCCAGCATGGCAAGCAGCACCGGCATATTCTTATCAAGCGGTGCTTGCTGGAAATGTTGGTCCATCGCGTGCGCCCCATCGAGGAACTTACGAAAATTCTCTGGACCAATGGCGATCATTAAAGGAAGCCCAATGGCGGACCAAATTGAATAACGGCCGCCAACCCAATCCCAAAAACCAAAAACGCGTTCTTGTTGAATGCCGAAATTAGAGACGGCATCAAGATTGGTCGAAATTGCAGCAAAATGATCACCCACTGCTTCCTCACCAAGGTGACCCAAAATCCATGCACGTGCAGAATTTGCATTCGTCATGGTTTCTTGTGTGGTGAACGTTTTCGACGCAACCAAGAAAAGCGTTGTTTCAGGATCAAGTGATTTCAGTGTATCGGTGAGATGTGCGCCATCAACATTTGAGACGAAATGAACACGCGGACCATCATGGTAAGGCGCCAATGCACCAACCGCCATGACAGGCCCAAGGTCAGAACCGCCAATTCCGATGTTGACCACGTCTGTATAAGGTTTGCCGCTAGAACCACGCAACGCACCAAGCCGCACGTCCCGCGCAAAATCGCTCATCGCTTTGAGTACGCGGTGAATATCATCAGCGACGCGAACACCGTCTAGCTCTAATGGATAATCTTCCGGTGCCCGCAAGGCAGTGTGCAAAACAGCCCGCCCCTCCGTTGCATTGATCGGGCGACCTGCAAACATTTCATCACGCTTTGCATCGACCTTCGCCTCATGGGCCAGCGTTATCAATGCATCGACAATAGATTGATCAATTTGGTTCTTAGAATAATCGAGCAGAAACGAACCAGCTTTCAACGAAAAGGTGTCAAATCGACTTTCACCTTGCCCCTCACCAACTGTGAAAAGATCGCGCATGTGTTGACTGGCCATTGAGTCGGCCAATCGTTCTAAAGTGGTAGTAGCTGAAAACTGTTTCATCCTATAAAAGCCTCTCGATTCGCGATTATCACCAGTCTAATACAACCTTATGGTCGTGAAGTAACGCGATCACTTGCACTGTACCGTGAGAATTGATACGCGGGACTATGCAAACATCAGGTCCGTCATGAAAAACACGCGTAGTAAAGCTGATACAGAACTTGTAAGACAACAAAACCGCTCGCTGGTTTTGGAAACGCTGCGCCATAACGGTGCTTTGGCAAGTATCGAGCTTGGGGAAAAGACAGGCCTAAGCCCCGCAACAATTTCAGCCATCACCAATGATATGCTCGCAGAGCGGCTCATTGAAACGGACAAGTTAGAAACCGAAAAACACCGCAACACTCAGCGTGGTCGTCCCAAGGTTAAACTTAAACTCGCAGAAAACGCCGCCCGCATGCTGGGTATTCGCCTCACTCACAATGCCATCTCACTCACGGTTGCAGATTTTTGCGGCAATATTCTGGCAAGGCACAATGATACAATTGAAACCGCCAGTCTAAGTGCTGATGCTTTTGGTGCTGTTATTGTCGACAGTGCATTGGCCTTTTTGGAAAGCAATCAGCTATCAGCTGATCATATTTCAATTATCAGCGTTGCTTGTCAGGGTTCTGTTGATGCAAAACGTGGTTCAATCATCTGGAGCCCTGCTTTTTCTGCCCGCAACATTCCAGTGGCAGCCCCTTTAACAGATGTTCTCAACGCTCCCTGTTTGGTTGCCAATGATACCAATTCAATCGCGCACCTGCTGCATGTTGAAAACGAAGCTCTCAACGATTCCTTCGCCGTATTTTATTTAGGGTCAGGCATCGGCTTAGGCCTTTATGTTAACGGCGACCTTTTGGAAGGGGCTGAAGGGTCTGCATCTGAATTTGGTCACATGTTACTTGAGGCAGATGGTGCTCTATGCCGTTGTGGTCGCAGAGGATGCATCGAGGCTTATGCCTCTGACTTCGGCATCATGCGTCTTGCCAATGAGAACCTCGCGGACCTTGATCCGGCGGACATCACGCCAAGCCAAGAGGAAATGGAAAAGCTCGCAGACGTCGCCCGCAATGGCGATGAAAAGGCGAAGCAGGCATTTGATAAAGCCGGCTCAGCTCTTGGCACTGGTCTCGGTAATTTGATCATGCTGGCAAACCCGAAAAACCTGCTTTTCACAGGGCCCGGCGTAAAACATTTCGACCTCTTAGAGCCTGCCATCCATAAAGCTTTGGAACATGCTGCAAAAAATGGCCATCAACCTAAAATGTCGATGATTGATGATGATCGTGACTTGATTGAAAGCGGCTTATTGGCGCTTGGCTATACGAAACTTGATCGCGAAATTTTTGCAAAACGTGTCAGCGTTGCCGATGTTGCAGCACGCCACGGTATGATTGGCTAAAAGCTCCTTCTGTTATGAAATGAATTGCCCCTGTATTTCTCGCAGGAGCTTGCGCTTGATTGCCTTAGCAAAGGATTTGTAATCCTTCGCGATCTCGATAAAAGCGCCCTCGCCGCCAATCACATGATTTTCAAAGTAGTAGTGAAGGTAAGACACTTCATTCAAAATTGGCAGACCGTTGATAACGATGCCCTGCGCAACGGCTTTATCTCGCCCCGCACGAATGGGCAGACCGCGTGACCATGTACTTGCGCCATCTGCTTGCATATCAATCACTTTGCGCTCGGTTGGAAAGGGTGCACCATTCAAGTGGTCAACGGCAAAAGACAAGGCGCTGCCGATGGCTGTGACCCCTTCTGCTGTTTGTCGAGGTTCCGCTAACAAACGGGCGGCAAAGGCGCGGGCTTCTTGTTCATTACTGACAACGGCCCAAGGCATCACGATAACTTGGTTCTCCGGTCCTGACCATTGGTAGACAGACAGGCCAATTTTGCCGTGCTGCCCTCCTTCTATCGCGTCAATTACTTCCTTGGATGTGAGGGCTGACGCGATACCTTGCACTTGAAGGTCGAACTCAGCCTTATTCACGGAATAAGAGCAATCAATCGCGAGGACTAAATTAACGTCCGTTTTGGCAAGCTGTGCCCGCGCTTGCTGGTTCATCAATGTGAAGACAACAAAGGCAACTGAGATTGTCGCAACAATCATCAACCTTGGAATTGAACCGTAAATTTTAAATCTTGATGAAGCAAACATGGGGCAGCTTGCAAACTATAAAGCCTGCACTCCTTGCTCGCCCCTCGTTTAAATTTTTCGCTTAGCCGGGCGATAGACCGCGTAGGCGTTCTGAACGTCTGCGAAGCAATTCTACTGTTGTAAGCAGTCCAATCGAAATGATGACCAAAACAGTCGCAACCGCAAGAATAGTCGGCGAGATCTGTTCACGCAGTCCTGAGAACATCTGGCGCGGAATTGTGCGCTGTTCAACGTCTGCAACAAACAACATCACCACAACCTCATCAAGCGACGTGATGAAGGCAAACAAAGCACCCGAAATCATACCCGGCAAAATGAGCGGCATAATGATTTTAAAGAAGGTGGTTGTTGGCGTTGCACCACAGCTGGCTGAAGCGCGAATAAGGCTTGTGTCAAAACTTGAAAGCGTCGCGGTCACCGTGATGATCACGAACGGAATGCCGAGTGTCGCATGGGCAAGGATCACGCCTGTATAGGTCTTTGCAAGGCCAATATCTGAATAGAAGAAAAACATGCCTGTTGCCGTGATAACCAGCGGCACGATCATCGGTGAGATCAAGAGGCCAGTAATGAGCGAACGAGCAGGCATTTCAGGACGCGAAAGGCCGAGTGCCGCCAATGTACCGAGCGTGGTTGCAACGATTGTCGAAATGGTAGCAATAAAGAACGAGTTGCGCGTTGCACGAATCCATTGCGCATTGTTCCAGGCATCAGAGAACCATGCCCATGAAAGCGGAGCCTCAGGGTTCAGCATCCCATTTTTAAAGATATCTTGATACCAACGCGTTGAATAAGCATCCGACTCGAAACCCAGCATTCCCTCAGTAAAGGTGAAATACGGTTCGGCATTAAACGAAAGCGGAACGATGATGATGATCGGCACGATTAGGAATACAAAAATCAGCGCGCAAATCACGAGATAAGCGTAATGCCAGACTTTTTCGACCGGTGTTGCGTGTGCTGGTAGTGCCATTGTGCCCTCACCCAAACTTCAAATTATCGATGCCTATCAGCTTATTGTAGAGCCAATAGAGGATGAGTACGCCTGCAAGCAGAATGGAACCAAGGGCGGCCGCCAAACTCCAGTTAAGCGATTTTTGCATATGGAAAGCGATGATGTTGGAAATCAACTGACCATCTTGTCCACCAACGAGAGCTGGTGTGATGTAATAACCAATCGCCAGAATGAAGACGAGCAAGGTACCCGCTGCAATTCCCGGTATCGTCTGTGGGAAATAGACTTTGACGAAGGCTGTAAACTGATTTGCACCGAGAGAACGCGCCGCACGCATGTAGCTTGGCGGAATTGTCTTCATCACGGAATAAAGTGGCAGCACCATAAACGGCAGCAAGATATGGGTCATCGCGATAATGGTGCCCATTTGATTGTAAATCATCTGCACCCGGCCATCATCACTGATAATGCCAAGCCACACTAAGACATCATTGACGATGCCCTCCGTCTGCAACAAGGCAATCCATGCAGTCGTACGAACAAGCAATGATGTCCAAAACGGCAACAGCACGAGGATCATCAACAAGTTCGATTTTGCCAATGGCAAGACCGATAGAAGATAAGCAACTGGATAAGCCAAAAGGAAACATAAAACGGTGATTACTCCGGCCAGATAAAGTGTGCGCCAAAACAGCTTCACATAGATTTGCCGCACTTCAGCTTGCTCAACAACGTCGTTGTTCACGTCATAAGTACGGTCAACTGCTGCGAGATAAAATCCCGTCGTGGTGTCGCTTGCGACGCGCTTCATAGCTGCCCACATCTCAACATTCGACCATTTTGGTTTCAAATCGAGGAAGGTTTCTTTGTATGGCGCTTCAAAATTCTTGGCTTTACGTGCGGCTCCCATAAACAGCGAGCGCGTGCCGGAATGGTCATAATTGATACGGGTCGCAGCACGTCCAATCGTGCGATCCTTGCGGGCGACAGCCATATCTTCTGCAAGCAGCTTAAACAACGCTTCATCAGGCAGGCCATCCGAGGAGGCAGACTGGTCCCAATCACGCAGTGCTAAAGAAAAATTAGGGAGGGCTTTGCTGAAGCTGTCATTGTAGACGCTTCGTGTCAGCATTTGCCCAATGGGTAGAACGAATGAAATCAACATGAAGATGACAAGCGGTGCCGTCATCAAAAATGCCCGCCAGCGTGCGCGGCGCATTGATATTGCGAGTTTGCGCTTTAACGGTATGCCGTCAGCTGTTGTGAGCTGGTCTGGTACATCGTGAAGTCGTTGCGATGAAAGCGCGCTATCGGCCATAAATCTCTTCCAGAGTTTAAGTAAAAGAAATGCGGGAAGTCAAAAGACCTCCCGCATGTCAAAGTTTTGGACTAGCCAGCAAGCCAAGCGTTGAAACGCTCGTTAAGCTCATCCTGATTATCCGCCCAGAACTCAAAGTTGTTCTGTGTAGCGTTTTTCAAGTTTGCTGCATTTGTTGGCATTTGTGGAACCATATCGATGTCTTTGTTATGGAACTTACCAACAAGGGCACCTGAAGACTTACGAGCTGGACCATAAGAAATCCATGAAGCCTGTGCTGCAAGTTGTTTTGTAGAAGTTGAGAACTTCAAGAAATCAAGGGCAGCTTCTTTGTTCTTAGAACCTTTTGGAATTACCCAAAGATCCAAATCCCAAACTTGACCATCCCAAACGATTTCAAATGGTTTACCTTCGCCAGCAACAGCATTGAAGATACGGCCATTGTAAGCAGTTGTCATAGCAACTTCGCCATCAGCAAGAAGTTGTGGCGGCTGAGCACCAGCTTCCCACCAAACAACGTCACCTTTAATGGTGTCGAGTTTAGCGAATGCGCGATTAACGCCTTCAGCAGTACCAAGTACTTTGTAAACGTCTGCAGCAGGAACGCCGTCAGCCATCAAAGCCATTTCAAGGTTAGCTTTAGGGTTTTTGCGAAGGCCACGTTTGCCTGGGAACTTAGATGTGTCAAAGAAATCAGCAATAGTCTTAGGACCATTTGCGATTTTTGAGCTGTCATAAGCGAAGATTGTTGACCATACGATGTTGGCAACAGCACACTCATGCAATGTACCTGGCAAGAAGTCATCAGCAGCAGCTGTGCCATCTGCACCAGCAGGCAAGATTGATGGATCGATTGGTTCGATCAAGCCTTCGTCACATGCACGAACAGCGTCTGACAATTCAACGTCAATGATGTCCCATGTTACGTTGTTAGCTTCAACTTGTGCTTTAATTTCAGCAATACCACCGTTGTAGTCTTCAGACGTGATGGTTTTACCAGTTTTTGCCTGCCATGGCTTGTGATAAGCCTCAACTTGAGACTTGGTGTAAGCACCACCCCAAGATACAACAGTCAGATCTTTTGCAGATGCAGAACCAGCGGTAATCGCGAGGGCTGCGGCTGCTGATAAAAGAAGTTTCATTTTCATTTTTCAACTCTCCCTAGTAGGCCCGTATTTCGGGCAATTCACTGAGTTTGTCACTCAGCAATTTAAAAGGCAATCGGGTCCAACGCACGACAATCATTCGCACGCCATCCCACAACAACCTCATCTCCTTCCGACAATGAAACAGCATGCTCATTGTTTGGAACTTTTACGATGAACTCATCATTCCCGCTCACAGACATGCGGGCGCGAATATGGTCACCTAAATAAATCAATTCAGCAATTTTACCGCTGAGTTTGCTATCCACCTGATCATCACTTGGATTAACAACAATGCGCTCAGGTCGGATAGACAAAGTGGTATCGCCACCGCTTTGCGCATTAACGCCAAGAGCAGAAATAGAATTTCCATCCGCTAAGCGAACAGCACAAATATTGCCATCTGTGCCTTCAATCTTGCCGTTCAATTTATTATTTTCACCAATAAACTGGGCGACAAAACTATTTTCTGGCTGCTCATAAAGCGCTTGAGGGGATGAAAGCTGTTGCACGACACCGTCGTTAAACACCGCAACGCGGTTAGACATGGTCAAAGCTTCAGATTGGTCATGGGTAACATAAACAACGGTAACGCCTAGGTTCTCGTGAATATGTTTGATTTCATACTGCATATGCTCGCGCAGCTGCTTATCAAGCGCGCCGAGTGGCTCATCCATCAAGATGAGCTCTGGTTCAAACACCAATGCCCGTGCAAGCGCGATACGTTGTTGCTGACCGCCTGAAAGTTGGGCTGGACGGCGACCAATGAAAGCGCCCATCTGCACCATATCAAGCGCCCGCTTCACTTTCTCTTCCTGCACAGCTTTCGACAATTTGCGAACCTGTAGAGGGAAAGCGAGGTTTTCTCCAACCGTCATGTGCGGGAAAAGCGCATAATTTTGGAAAACCATCCCAATGCCGCGTTTATGCGGTGGGATATTGTTAATGGGTTGATCACCCAGCAAAATTTCGCCATGAGTTGCGGCTTCAAAACCAGCTAACATCATCAAGCAAGTCGTCTTACCGGAGCCTGATGGCCCAAGCATAGTGACGAATTCGCCCTTGTTGATGTCGAGATTCAGATTTTTAACAACGAGTATTTCCCCGTCGTAACTCTTTTGAACGTTTACGAAACGCACATGATGTTGTTCAGACACCTACTACCCTTTTATTTCCCGAACCAGTTTACTACTGGCTTTCCTTTCACGTCATCAAACTAGTACTTTTCAAACGTGATTTCCTATGGTTCAACAATGCAGAGGCATTTGTAAAGCAGAAAAATGCATAAAACTGCAGCATGATGCAAATTACAGCAGCATGATGAATTGGAGAGCAGTCCAAAATGACGAACAATAATGACAATCACGGCTACGAGAGTGGGCGGTTAAATTTGCCATTTGTAGGCCATTGCACCTTTGCAAAAGCGCCAATTGGTCTAGATTTTGACAACATTCAAGGCAGCTGTGCAATTCTTGGCGCGCCCTTTGATTTTGGCACACAATACCGCGCTGGCGCCCGTTTTGGACCACGCGGTATCCGCGAAGCATCCACATTATTTTCCTTTGGTCATGCAGGGGCTTACGACCATGAAGATGATGCTGTCTATCTTGATTCTAAAGATGTGCAGATTGTCGACATGGGCGATGCTGACATTATTCACACCAACACAGAAAAAAGCCACGCCAATATTGAGTGGGCAGTTCGCAAAATTTTGAAAGCTGGTGCCCTACCGGTGGTGCTTGGCGGCGACCATTCGGTCAACATTCCTTGCATCAATGCATTCAGCGACGAAGAGCCATTTCACCTCGTACAAATTGATGCCCACCTAGACTTTGTTGATGAGCGCCACGGTGTTCGTTATGGCCACGGTAATCCGATGCGTCGCGCCTCTGAAAAAGACTATGTGACAGGCCTCAGCCAGTTCGGCATTCGCAATGTTTCATCTACTGCCAAAGAAGGTTATGACGCAGCGCGCGCTGTTGGCTCTGACATTTTGTCCGTACGCCAAATTAGAAAGCTCGGCGTTGAAGCCGTCCTTGAGCGCGTACCCGCGGGCAAACGCTATTATGTGACCATCGACATTGACGGCTTTGATCCATCCATCGCCCCAGGCACAGGCACACCAAGCCATGGTGGGTTCTTATATTATGAGGTGTTGGAGCTGCTACAAGGCCTCACCAAACGCGGTGAAGTCGTGGGCATTGATCTCGTAGAAGTCGCACCAGACTATGACCAAAGCGGATCAACCAGCTTCTTGGCCGCTCAAATCTTGATGAACTTCATCGGCTTTATTTTTTATGAGCGTTCCAAGCGCTAGACTATAGCGAGGCAAATAGTCGCGCGATTAGGGTCAGGCCCTATTTCAAACTCGCGCGACGCTCACGAGCTTCAGGAAACATCGGGCGTACTTTGGCTGAATAATTCTCAAAGAACTCTCCACCAATGGCTGGATCGAACCACGCAAGGCCGAGCATATAAGTTGAGAAATCAACACCCTCAACGGCCCGCACCTTTAGCGATGGGTCGTGAGCCGTACAGCGCCACAAAAAGTCGAGACCCTTATACTGATAACGGCATTCGTCGCGATTATGCAGCGTCATCAAATCTTCGATGATTTCAGAATGACCAGGCACAGATTGGTTGTTCCAATCTTGCTGATTGCCAGCCACAAATGACACCTCTTTAAGAGGCTCCACTTTTGCGCGTTCAGCTGGAAGAAAGCCTGCCATAATCGCTGGAGAAAATGTCTGGTTTGGGTTTTTACCAATTTTTTGAACGCCATAACCAGAATAACGGATGTTGCCTTCTTTATCGAACTTGATTTCAGAACCAGCACCCAAACCCCACCAATGGTCTTGGTGGTTTTCGCCGCCGTTCTGCATGAACCAAGCTTTGTCCGCCTGCATCACGTCATTCAATTCCGCGCGGTATTTTTCATCACTACCTAGCTCACCACAAAAATAATAAGCAAACTGATGAGTAAAGTGAGAGGTAAAACGCTTACCGCGCACGGCTAGAACAGAGTGCCCCGCAAACTCTGCTTGCGGCAGACTTGCAACATCACTCAAATAAGTATCCCAGAATTTGGTCGCTGGACCAACACGACCTTGCTCAGCTTCAACAGCACGACCAAGACACGGCAACACCACATACTCATCAAATGGCAAAGACCACCAACGATCTTCAGTCAGTTCTTCATGTCCACGGAATATCTGGTGCAGACCCGGCGCAGGTCCAAAGCGTGATGCCTGCCCCCAATCCGTCGTATTTAATATCTCCCGAGCAAGCCTTGCTGCTTCTCGTGCGGCTGGATCTGTTGCGGCTGTTTGCTCAAAATATTTCGCTACCTTGAAAGCACCGACACCCAAAATAGCGGTATCAATGGTTGAGAAAACCTGCTTGCTGCCACCCAATCCTTCGCCCGTATAAGCATCGATAAAATGCTTGTACCAGCCACTCTTCGAGCGCGGTGTTGAAAATGTCGCTTCAGGATCCTTGTTGAGCAAATTAGCAAGCGTGAAGGCTGCTTTTTCTGCCGCATCATCAATAACGCCCAGTTCAGCACCCAAAACGAGGGACATCAGTCCTGCGCCTGTTGCGGCGATAGAGGAGCGGGTTGATTGCTTTTTGCTCTCATCCAATTGAACTTTATCGAGATACTGCCCTGTCTCGGCAACACGCATGTGTTCGTCATAAAGTCGGATCGTCGCGGTAAGCTGTTCTCTGGCAAATTGTTGATGCGTGGTAAGCGTTTCTGTATCGACAACAGGTTGCAATGCCGTGCTCGCCCCAAGGGACGCCACAGGTACAACTGCCATGCTCACAGAAAGGAGCATCGCACTACTCAAACGCTTCAAGCTTGTATTCAACAAGTTACTGCCTCTTATCTCATTAGAAAATGAATGCGCGGCCCATTCTGGCGCGCTCACAGTGATTAACATTTAAAATGTGGCGAAAAACCGTATAAATACAATCAATTATCATTAAATTTTGCGTGAGTATTCGCGAAAAAGAACAATAGCCTTAACAAATGACAAATGCCCTGCCCGTATGAGGCAGAGCATTGATCATGTTAAGTACCTTTTGGCTTTAGCTAGCTTTCAATGCCTCAGGCCGTGCCTTTTTAACTGTTAAACGATTAAGTGCTGACAAGTAAGCTTTTGCGGACGCCACCAACGTGTCCGTATCTGCTGCACGGCCTGTAACTTGGTGTCCTTCATCTTCAAGACGAACAGATACTTCGGCTTGTGCGTCTGTTCCCTCTGTTACCGCATGAACTTGATAAAGCTGAAGCGTTGCACTGTGCGGAATGATCGACTTAATCGCATTGAATGTCGCATCAACAGGACCATCGCCCTGCGCTTCCATCGTCACGTGGCGACCATCTAAATCAAGCGTGATGATCGCTTTTTGCGGGCCACCGGTGCCACAAATAACGGTAAGAGCTTCCACTTTGTTGGCGTCACTTGCTGTTGCGACTTCGTTTTCGACCAATGCTTCAATATCTTCGTCGTAAACATTCTTCTTGCGGTCTGCCAAATCTTTAAAGCGCTTGAAGGCATCCAAAAACGCGTTGTCGCCCAATTCATAACCAAGATCAGAAAGCTTCTCTTTAAACGCATGGCGGCCTGAGTGTTTGCCCATAACCAAGGACGTTGCTTTCACACCCACAGATTCAGGCGTCATGATTTCATAGGTGCCTGCATTCTTTAACATGCCGTCTTGGTGAATACCGCTCTCATGCGCAAAGGCATTCTTACCAACAATCGCTTTGTTGTATTGAACAGGGAAACCCGACACGACGGACACCAATTTCGATGCTTTCATCAAATGCGTGGCTTCAATTTCTGTATGATACGGCAACATGTCGTTGCGTGTTTTCAATGCCATCACCACTTCTTCAAGGGCTGCATTGCCAGCACGCTCTCCAAGGCCATTGATGGTGCATTCTATCTGACGCGCACCGCCATCAAGCCCTGCCAAAGAGTTTGCAACCGCAAGGCCCAAATCATTATGGCAATGGGTAGAAAAAACAGCCTTGTCAGAGTTCGGCACATTTTCGCGGATGGTTTTAAACATGATGCGATAATCTTCAGGTGTCGCAAAGCCGACCGTATCAGGCAAATTGATCGTGGTCGCCCCAGCCTTAATCGCCGCTTCAACCGTTCGCGAGAGATATTCCAAGCTCGTGCGCGTTGCATCCATCGCAGACCATTCAACATCCTCACACAATGAACGAGCAAGGGTCACAGTCTCAGTGATGATTTCCAAGACCTCTTCTTCGTTCTTGTTCATTTGATATTGCAGGTGAATAGGCGAAGTAGAAACGAATGTGTGGATACGGCCACGCTTGGCGTTTTTAACCGCGTCACCACAGCGCAAAATGTCACCGGGAATAGCTCGGGCAAGACCTGCAATAATTGAATTTTCAGCCCGTTCAGCAATTTTAGAGACGGCTTCAAAATCACCATCAGAAGCAATCGGGAAACCTGCTTCAATAATATCGACACCCATCGTGTCGAGCACTTCAGCCACCTGAAGTTTTTCTTCCAAGGTCATGGTTGCGCCCGGTGATTGTTCGCCATCACGCAAAGTCGTGTCAAAGATTACTACACGGTCGCTATCGTTATTATTTGTCATCGTATCAGTCCTATACGGTACGCCTCATCTGTTGGGCGATTTGAATATGTTGGCTTGGTTTTCAAGGGAGGCGGTATCACACTCGCCAAGCGCCCTGTCTTTAACATCCCCTGAAAGTCCGTCCGGTCCATAACCGACTGCCGACGCTCAGGGGCGTCTAAGGAGGAGGCTTTGAAGGAGCAGAGTACGCGCGGACGTGTTTGGCTGCACAAATTGCGCACCATCCAACAGTTCAAATCTTTGGTTTAAACAAGCCACAGGCCAGTCCCCATAAACGTCTCTTCGTTAATTCTATAACCAGTAGAATCTCAAAAGACAACGAATTCGTTAATCAAGCCGCATTTCTGATAAAGTTCACGCAAAAAATCCCCGTTAATCAAAAGAGATCGCAATCCTTCCAATTGCCAAACCAGCGACACATTCCAGCCCTTTGTCCGCCACATGCACAGCGTTTGTTCTGCCCACGCCGCAAAAAACGGCGCATGTAAAAGTCAAAACGACAGAAGGAAAAGACAATGTTTAAAATTGCAAAAAATCCACTTGTTGCTTCAACAATAGCCGCCGCCGCACTTACTGTTGTGGCCATGGCGACACCAACAAAAGCGCAAGAGACAGCTTGCACCGCTGAGTTGCAAGCCGTTGACACCGTTATTCAAACGACGAAGCTAAAGCCTGAGGTTTTGCTTAAGGTAACGGCGCTGCGTGAATCTGCAATTACGCGCAACGCGCAAGGTGATGTGGAAGGCTGCATGCAAGATGTGACCGACATCAAAGTGCTGCTGGGCGGCTAAAATACTTTACGCATAAAGCGTGCCTTCTGCCACGATAACCGCAGAACCACCAATACGGGCGGCGAGAAACTCGCCGTCCTCAATATCAATTTCCAAAACGATGTCAGAAGCGCGACCCATCTCATAGCCCTGCTCAATCAGGAGCGTATGACTGCCATCGCCAAGGCCTTCATATTTCAAGATCGCACCAACGAATGCTGCGACAGCCGACCCCGTAGCAGGGTCTTCAACAATGCCTGCTTTTGGCCAGAACATACGGGCATGAAACGCGGCCTTATCAGACACACCGCCACGCGCATAAACGAATGCGTTATCTCGCTCTGCCGTATCAAAAGCACGCGCCCACGCAGGTGAGTTGGGTTTGATGTTTTCGACGGTTTTCACGCTTGTAACGGGCACAAGGGAAAACGGTACGCCGCCACTAAAGACGCCGGGCCGATGTTTATCAAACCCGATATCATCCTCATGAAGACCCAAGGCCTCAGCGATATAAACCCGCGAGACCGCAGGCGCTACTTCCACAGGTGTTGCAGGCAGAGTGAAGGTTGCGTGACCTGTTCTACCTGGATGAGCGACAACACCTGTCTTTACAAGGCCAACCTTCTCCTCAAGTGCCACCGCCATATCAGTTGGTAGCTCCACCTCACCAAGCGCACGCTTTGCAAGTAGAACCGCTGTACCAACAGTTGGATGACCCGCAAAGGGAAGCTCTGCTGATGGCGTGAAAATTCTTAGCGCTGCATTGTTGCCCGCATCTTCGGGTGGAAAAACAAAAACCGTTTCTGACAGATTGAACTCACCCGCAATTTTCTGCATTGCGGCAGTGTCCAGCCCTTCCCCATCAAGAACAACAGCCAGCGGATTGCCTTGAAAAGGTGTATCCGTAAACACATCAAGGACGGCGTAAGGGCGTGATTTCATAACGATATATCCTAACCGACTGTTCGGCGAACAACTTCTTTAATGGTCAGCCCCTGCACAACGATGGAGAAAATCACCACAGCGTAAGTTGCAGTCATAATCAATGGCTTCGCACCAACCGTTGGCAATGACAAAGCAAGCGCCACAGATATGCCTCCACGCACGCCGCCCCATGTGAGCACAGGGATTACACCTTTTGAGAATGCAAAGCCTAGCGACAAGGTCAGGATCGGAATTGATACCGCTGCAAGACGGGCGAACAAGACGATTGGGATCGACAGAACAGCAATCCAAGCAAACGATGGATCAATGGAAATCACCAACACTTCAAGACCAATGAGAAGGAAAAGGACTGAATTCAAAATCTCATCAATCATCTCCCAAAAATCAAACAATGCCTCACGCGTGTCTTCGCTCATGGCACGCTCTGCACCACGGTTGCCAATAAAGAGACCCGCAACAACGACCGCAATCGGCCCTGATAAATGCAAGCGCAAACAAACGGCATAAACACCAGCCACAAGACCGAGGGTCAGGAGAATTTCCACCATGTCATGATCAATCGCAGCCATCATGCGGTAGACAACATAGCCGACCAACATGCCAAGCACCGCGCCGCCGATTGCTTCAACGAAGAACAATTCAGCAATGTGGAGCGGATCAAGATTGCCACCATCAGCGCCAACAGCAACGGCTACAATGATCGTGAAGACTACAACGCCAACACCGTCATTAAACAAGCTCTCGCCCGCAATTTTAGCCTCTAGTGAATCTGGAATACTGATTGATTTGAGCAACGACAGTACGGCCACAGGGTCTGTCGGACTGATCAACGCGCCGAAGACCAACGCCCACGCATATGAGATTGGCACGCCGAAAAAATGAGCCAAGAGCCAGAACAAAGTGCCGACAATAAAGGTTGAAAGCACAACGCCGAAGGTCGCCATCAATCCGATTGGCCATTTTTGCGCCCGCATCAAATTCAAATCGACATGCAACGCGCCAGCAAACAGCAAGAACGCCAACATGCCGTTCATCACTGTTTCAAAGAAATCAATCTGCCCAATCGCAGATTGCACCGCATCCGTCAGGCCCAAATCTGGGAAGGCCGCTTCCAGCAAAATTAGGAAAAAAGACGTCGCAAGCGCCATGACCAAAAGGCCAATGGTATGCGGCAATTTCACGAAGGTACTGTTTATCCAGCTTAAGACAGCGGAGATCGACAGGATAAGCGCAATAATTTCGAATAAAGTGAGCATTAGGGTGCCTCAGATGATCAAAGTTTACTTTTGATAATCTGATGCGTTCAAACACGCAATTAATAAGATGGTAGAAACAGCGATAAGCCCGATAAATTAACTGCGACGGTCGGTTTGACGACGATTTTGCTTCCGGCGCTCAGTTCCATCCCATGTAGAATGTGGGTTCGGTGCAGCAGCTGGCGCACTTGGTGCGGCTGGTGCAGCAACAGGCACGCTAGACGCATCAACTGGTACGCTAGGTGTGATTGGTGCAGCAACAGGTGCAGCAACAGGTGCATCGGGTGCAACAACAGGTACATCGGGTGCAACAACAGGCGCAGCGGGTGCAGCAACAGGTGCGGCGGGTGCAGCAACAGGCGCGGCGGGTGCAGCAACAGGTGCGGCGGGCGCAGCAACAGGCGCAGCGGGTGCAGCAACAGGCGCAGCGGGTGCAGCAACAGGTGCGGCGGGCGCAGCAACAGGTGCGGCGGGCGCAGCAACAGGCGCGGCGGGCGCAACAACAGGCGCGGCGGGCGCAACAACAGGCGCGGCGGGCGCAGCAACAGGTGCAGCTGGAACCTGACCGGCATAGCGAACACCCATCGCATCTGGCGTGCGCCAAATAGCTTCCACGATACGAAAATCGCGTTCAGGATAAACTTTTAATTCAAAAACATTCGGAATAACTTGGTTTTGTGAAACCATTAACAATGCACCGCTTTCAGATTCATTTCTGACCATGCATTCTGCAGAACAATAGCGTTCTTTAAAGGCAATAGTGCCCTTCTTTAACGCGCGCGCGCGCGGTGCGGCTCTACGCTCTTCTTCAGTATTTTGAGAGATTTCAGACATTTACCAAACCTCGGCCACAACGCAGCAAACGGGGACAATATAACACAATATTGAAAGACTATCATTGAAATAGTTTAAAAATCTTTTAAAAATAACGCTTAAATAAATGATAAAGGGCTGATAAATCAGCCCTAAACCATTGTAATAAAAGATAAATTTTAAATTAAGTTTATCAACTTAGTTTTTCTCTTTATCAACCAATGCGTTGGACTTAATCCACGGCATCATGCCGCGAAGTTTTTCGCCAACTTCTTCAATTTGGTGTGCATCGTTCAAACGACGGATACCTTTAAAGCGGGCCTGACCAGCTTTACACTCTTGCATCCACTCAGATGTAAATTTACCTGTTTGAATGTCATCAAGAATGCGCTTCATCTCTGCTTTTGTCTCAGATGTCACAACACGTGGACCAGATTTGTACTCGCCCCACTCAGCTGTGTTTGAGATTGAGTAGTTCATGTTGGCAATGCCGCCTTCGTAGATCAAGTCAACGATAAGCTTCACTTCGTGCAAGCATTCGAAATAAGCCATTTCTGGTGCGTAACCAGCTTCAACCAATGTTTCAAAACCAGCGCGGATAAGTTCAACCAAACCACCACAAAGAACTGCCTGCTCACCGAACAAGTCAGTTTCGCACTCTTCTTTGAATGTTGTCTCAATAATGCCAGAACGACCGCCACCAACGCCAGATGCGTATGATAGAGCCAAATCAAGCGCGTTGCCTGATGCGTCTTGGTCGATCGCAACAAGACACGGCACGCCGCCGCCTTTTTGGTATTCGCCGCGCACTGTGTGGCCTGGGCCTTTTGGTGCAATCATCATCACGTCGATGGATGCTGCTGGCTCGATAAGACCGAAGTGAACGTTCAAACCGTGAGCAAAAGCAATCGCAGAACCATCGCGGATATTTGCTGCAATGTGGTCATTGTAGATGTCTGCTTGAAGCTCATCTGGTGCTGCCATCATCATAAGGTCTGCAACGGCTGCCGCTTCTGCCACTGTCTTCACTTCAAAGCCATCAGCTTCTGCTTTAAGCGCAGTTGTTGAACCAGCACGAAGAGCGACGATTACGCCTTCAACGCCTGAGTCTTTCAAGTTCATCGCATGGGCACGGCCTTGTGAACCGTAACCAATGATGGCCACTTTTTTAGATTTGATAAGGTTCAGGTCTGCATCCTGATCATAATAAACGCGCATGGTGTTCTCCCTAATTTGCGTGTGTCTTTGATTGTTGTTGTGCGCCATATAGCGCGAAGAATTGTTGTGTTGCCCGCTTAGCATCTTGGCTAACGTCAACAAGATCCGCGCCGCCGTCATCACCCAACAGCGCACGAATTTGCATGTCGCGCACCACAAGGCCGAAAAACGAACGAAACGCTTCATCCGTGGTCGTAAATTCAATCACCCCAGCCTCACGGCCAAGGTCAAGAATTGGTTTTAAACGCGCCGCCATTGCAAAAGGCCCGTTTTGTAAAACGATGGTGCCAAGATCACTCTTAGAAGACGCCGCATGACTAACCGCCAACCGATTAAGCGCGACGGATACATCGCCCGATAAGACAGTGAGCCAGCGCTCGGCGAAACGTTCTAAAATATCCTGCAAACCCGCCCTATCCGGCTGCTCACCTGTGGGCGCGTCGATCTTCACTTTCGATGCCTGCCAACGAACGGTTGCCGTCAGCAATCCATCACGGTCGCCGAACCATTTGTAGAGCGTTTCCTTAGAACAATTAGCCCGCGCCGCCACCCCATTCATAGTGAACCCATCGCCCGTCTCCACCATCAAATCCAGCGCTGCACTCAGCACTTCGCTTTGACGGTTTGACAATTCTGTCTCTGGGGCTTTGGTCAACATGGGGTGTTAGGTACTCATAGATTTTCCGTACCGTACGGTACAGTACGCCTTTTAGAGGAGTGTGGGGGTTGGTGCAAGGGGAAAGTTTTGGAAAGATAAATGTCGCAAAAAAGTAACCAACAAAATTGGAAATGCATAATTAGTCAATATCAACAAACAGCATACTGTGGTCGCTCAAATTCTTCTCCCGAATAGTATGGTCATACTCAATCTTTGTAACTCGCTCCATAACTTCTCGAGCGGCCAAAACGTGATCAATTCGAAAACCCCGTCGTTTCCCCCTTGAGTGCCGCCAAGAAACATCATTTCCATCAACTAAATTTCGATAGCAATCAGCAAGGCCAGCCTCCACCAATTCATGATACTGTTTTGAATATATGAATTTATAGCCATCACCATCCAAATCGGGATCACCAGTATTCAAATCTCCCAAAAGGAGAATAGGTTCTTGATGCGCTATTTCTACGATACGCTTGAAATATGCCTCGGTATCAAGATCCTTATGGATGGGGATATAGGCCGCAATCACAGAAAATTCGCCTATTGAGAATTTCAATAAATGCCCCAAGTCGCAGCCGGCACATAAGGGTGAAACATCGTCAATGACAAGGGGAACGCGCGAGGCAACAGCAACTTTATTTAACCGCGGCACATCGGCATAATGCTCAAAATACATAAACCCAGCTTGGCGACAAGCATCAGCAAGGTCTTGAAATTTATTCATTCGGAATTCAGTGAACGCAATAATATCCGGTTCATACACCGCGATATACTTCACCAATTCACTAATACGGTTACCACCACCATGCCGCAGATTTTGCGTAACTAACCGCATTTAAAACTTTCCTTTTATCAATAGTGGCCAATGCTTAGTAAATGACAGGCGTGTCACACTGCAAGTTACCTAACAGATATTTTGCATGGCATATGCAAATCAGAAACAAATAAGTTACAACTAACCCCACCAAACATCCCAACCCTGAAAGCCCCCCCATGCTCGCCACTTGGTTTGACCGCACATTTTCTGATCTTCGCAATCAGTTTCGTTGGTCGTTTTTGCCGCCGCTCATGGTTTATTTCGCGGCGGGTATTCAGGGGCTTACGAGCATCGTTGGGGTGTTTTTTGTTAAAGATTATTTGGGGCTGTCGGCCGAGTTTCTTGTAAGCCTTACCTTTTGGACCGTGCTGCCGTGGACGCTGAAAATGCCGCTTGGGCATTTGGTGGATATTATTTGGCGTTGGAAGGCGATCCTTGTTTATCTCGGCGCGGGTCTGCTCGCTGCCAGCCTTTCCATCATGTACGGCCTCATCACCTCGCCTGAAGAAATGCGCGCCTATATGCCCGCTGAATATTGGTATGTGCTCGCCACCCTGCTCGCCCCCTGCGGCTATGTGCTGCAAGATGTGGTGGCGGACGGCATGGCCGTGGAAGCCGTGCCTGCAACCGATGATCAGGGCAATGACATCGACGACACCAGCCTCAAAATCCAGCACACCACCATGCAGACCCTTGGGCGCATCGCGCTGTTTACGGGGTACGTCTCTGTGGCGCTGGTCAATATCTTCATGTTCGACGGGATTGAACAAAAGAGCGAGGCGGAGAAGGTTACGATTTACGGGCAGATATATTTTGCAGCCCTCATCATTCCGCTGGTCTCTATCTCAGGCGTTCTGCTTGCTAGTTTCCTCAAACAAAAACGCCGCGCCGCCCTTCGTGCGATCGGCATGGCGAAAGATAAGATCACCGATCTCGTAGACCGCACAGGCGACCCGACCACGCCGAACATGTGGTTCTTCGGCGGTGGCTTGGTCTTCGTTATTTTGTCCCTCACCGTCGGCCTTGGTGATGTTGTGGGCGCGAAGGAAATCGTGTTTGTCGCCTCGCTCGCTATCATCATTTTCATGATGCGCATGCTTGCCAAAGAGCTGACACCTGCCAAAGCGAAAATGCTGTTTGGCACGGCCATCGTGGTTTTCATTTTCCGCGCCATGCCAAGCCCCGGCCCCGGCCTTGGGTGGTTTGAAATTGATGTGTTGAAATTCGACCAGCAATTCTTGGCCGTCCTGTCGTTGATCACCGCGTTCTTAGCGCTGGCGGGCATGATCGTGCTTCGTCCATTGATGGCAGAAAAGCCGATCAATACGATCATTATCATTTTGACGGTCGCTGGCACCATTTTGTTCGTGCCGTCCATCGCGCTTTATTATGGCATTCATAACTGGACATCATCGCTCACAGGCGGCGTGGTGGATGCTCGCTTTATCGCGGTGTTAGACACAGCCATTGAAGCGCCGCTTGGCCAAATCGCCGTCATCCCACTACTTGCATGGATTGCCAGAAATGCGCCGACGAATTTAAAAGCCACCTTCTTCGCGGTGATGGCGTCTTTCATCAACTTAGCACTATCCGCCGCATCGCTGCTGACAACCTATCTCAACAAGATTTTCATCATTACGCGGGAAGTGAAAAACCAAGAGACGGGGGCGATAGAAGTCGTCGCGAATTACGATCAATTGGGTTATCTGCTGATTGCCATTTTGATCATCACCTTCGTCGCACCACTCGCCGCGATCTTCATCGTGCAGCGCTCACCGCTCAAAACGTTTGATTAGAAGAGATCATCGTCATCAAACAACGGCAGTTCATCCTGCATGGCAGCGATGAAACGTTTGACAGAACCAGCCATGCCATAAGTCAGCGCATCAGCGGTGAGGCCGTGGCCAATAGACATCTCAACAATTTGCGGCGCGGCGTCGACCAAGGCTGGCACATTGGCAACGGTGAGATCATGTCCCGCATTCACCTCAAGGCCCGCGCTCTCAGCAGCCGCCGCCGTTCTTCCTAAAGCCTCAAGGGCCGTTTTTGCCCGCGCGCTCTCAAGGGGGCTGCCACCATAGGGGCCGGTATAAAGTTCAACACGGTCTGCACCGACCTGCTTCACCAATTCAGGCAAACGGTCATCAGCATCAATAAACAGCGCCACCCGCGCTCCAAATTTTTTCATGCGCTCGATGGATTGGATAAGCAGCTCTTCGTTGGGCGAAACATCCCAACCGTGGTCAGATGTCTCCTGCCCCGGTAAATCTGGCACAAAGGTCACCTGCTCCGGCTTCACCGCTTCGCACAAAGCCAAGAAGCGTTCCTCTGGATAGCCTTCCAGATTGAACTCTTTGTCGGCATAGTCTGGCGAATTTAACAGAGTTGAAAGCTCATGCACGTCGCTGGTTCTGGTGTGACGTTGATCTGGTCGCGGGTGAACCGTCAAACCAATCGCGCCCGCATCAAGCGCAATGCGGCCAAGATCGACAACACTCGGCCACGGCAAATCACGTCGATTTCTCAACAATGCCACAGCATTCAAATTGACCGAAAGTTCGCAAACCATTGGGTGTATTCCTAAAACTTTGCCAGCAACTCTTTGACAATTGGTATTAACGTCAAAAAGATCAACCCCGCCAGAGCCAGATTGAACAAACGGAGTGACCAAGCATTCGATAAAAACCGTTTCATGCCCAAGCCAAACACCCCCCAAAGGCTTAAACACGGACCATTGAGCAGCACCGCGGTCAGCGCCACCAAGAAGATGCTGAGAGTTGGGTTACTCGATACGGGATAGCTTACCAACACACCAGCAGCAAGCCCCATCATCTTCACATTGACAGCCTGCACACCAATGCCCTGCCAAAAGGACAAAGGCGCACCCGATGAAGCCTCCGACGGACCCTTGGCCATCGCAATTTTGATCGCAAGATAGGCGAGATAACAAACGCCCACAATCTGGATGAAAATCTCAAGCGCTGGATAAAGGGTAAGCAGTGCATGGAGGCCAAGGCCGACAGAGGCAAAGACCAAGAAGGTGCCAACCAGCACGCCAGAAATATGCGGGAGCGTGCGCCTAAACCCGAAATTGGTAGTTGAGGCCAAGACCATCATTGTATTGGGTCCGGGTGTTATTAGGCCCGCCCCAATAAATAAAACCAGCCTTAGCCAGACATCGCTATCAATCATTCGCAGCGTTGGCAGTGTCGTTGATTGCTTCAGCACCACGGCTAACAGCGGCAACACCAGTTTTGCAAATTTCTACCAACCCAAGCGGGCGCAAAATGGCGATGAACTGTTCAATCTTCGGCGTGCGGCCTGTGATTTGGAAAATGAAATGATCGGTCGTTGCATCCACCACTTCAGCTTTAAAGGCCTCCGCAATGCGCAGCGCTTCTAAACGAATTTCACCCGTGCCACGTACTTTCACAAGCGCAAGTTCGCGCTCCAGTGGTTTTTCATAGCCCTTAGAAAGCGCGATGGACGTCAAGTCCCGCACTTCATGCACAGGCACGATGCGATCAAGCTGGCTTTTGATTTGGATCAACACAGCTTCAGTACCTGTCGTCACAATGGTAATGCGCGACAATTGCTTTTCGTGCTCTGTCTCAGAAACAGTGAGGCTTTCAATGTTGTAGCCACGGCCAGAAAACAGGCCAATAACACGGGCTAAGACACCCGGCTCATTGTCGACCAAGACCGAAAGCGTATGGGTGACAGGTGTATCATCACCTGCAACTAGGAAGTAAGCTGATTGTGGTTGGTCAGGTGTGGCGAGATCGGAAGACATTGGTAAGCCCTATTCTATGTGTTTTTCACTTTACCTCGGGCAACAATGACGCCTGCCAAAATGAAAATCAATGCAATTCCCGCGTTAATGGACGGTCGCTCGGAAAAAATCAAGAAGGCCCACAAAACACCGAACAAGGGAACCAGCAAATTGATCTGGCTAAAAAAGTTCGCGCCCTGCCTTTGAACAATCAAAACCAAGACAAAACCTGCAATCACCGTATGAAACACAGCAAGCACAAAAATGGAGAGCATCGGCAATAAATCATAGTCAAAATGAAACTCACCCTCTTGGAAATAGGCCACAGGGAGAACCATGATGAACCCAAAGGTCATCAGGAACATCACTAACACCAGTTTTGGCACTTCAAGCAGATATTTTGTAACCACCGCATTGAGTGCATAACAAAGGGCACCAAGCACAATTGCACCTTGGTGCAGAAAGTCGCCACCCAGTTGCCCTAACAATGCAGGACCGACCAGCAGCATGATACCGAAGATGCCAAACCCAACACCGATCAGTTTCAACTTTGAAAATTTCTCATCTTTTGTAAAAAAATGAGCCATCAACAAAGTGCCCAGCGGCATGATCGCCATGAAGATGGCCGTCAAACCGGGTGCCACAGCAGTTTGCCCCCATGATATGAGCCAAAACGGTAGCGCCACCCCAACCAATGCAGACAGGACAATTAACAACCAAACCCGTGGCGAGCGCGGCAGAGCATCGCGAAAAAACGCGAAGAGCAGCCATGTGAGAGACATACCGATGAACAAACGATACGTCGTTTGCGTAAGTGGCGGGATGCTATCTACTGAGATTTTGATGAATATAAACGATGACCCCCAAAGCGCTGCAAGGCCAAACAGCAACGCATAATCGGCAAGTCCTGCGGGTTTTTTATCGCTCAAAGCGGCCTCAAATGTTGGGTGAGATTATAACTCCTTTGACCAGTACACTATATTACACCGCACACAATAAGCACTTGCCAAACGACGATCATTCCCCTTCTATACCAGTCATCATTTTGGGGAAAACAACAATGACAAAATTGACTGGTTCATGCCTATGCGGCTCGGTGAGCTATGTGGCCGATGGTGAGATTAAGCTGACAATGAATTGCCATTGCACAAGCTGCCAAACGCTCACGGGTTCTGTTTATGGGACCAACCTATTTTTCGCTGAAGATGACCTGACAGTTACGGGTGAACTCAACGCCTACCAACATAAATCAGATCGCGGCAGCACAATGACCCGCTATTTCTGCCCAAAATGCGGGACGCAGATTTATGGTACGAACTCAGGCCGCGAAGGTGTTGTCACTTTGCGTGCGGGCAGTGTTCAGCAAAAAGATGAGATCAAGCCAAGCGTCAATATTTATTGCGACAGCGCGGTTCCATCTACGGCAATGGATAGCGACCTTAAAACTTTCGCGAAAATGCCGACTTAAGCAGAACTTATTACTGCGTTCTATTGATGGCGACACCATCAAGACGCAGAGATGAAAAAGTCTTGATCACATCCTCTTGGCGAAGCTTTCCAGGAACAGGTTCTTGGAAGGCCATCATGTAAGGGCGCTCCGCAACGAATACGGCGATCCATTTTTCATGAGGAACGCCTTCATCATTGTTCTGCTTGCCACGAAAGAGCAAAACCTGCTTGCCTTGCCATGTAATAGGTATCGTCTCTTCAACCGTGATCCCACGATTGTTGAGTGTCGGCGTTGCGCGGTCAACAGAGGCGAACATCTCGCCTAATGAGCCAATGGCTTGAACAGGGAACGAGTTCAGCGTGAAGGAACCATCCGTGTTTGTGTCTTCCACACCGGGAAACCGCAAAGACGGTTCATAGCCTTGCGGTGGCTCTAAGCTTGCAATCGTGGTGGGTATGATAACCCGCCGATCAATATCAACGGTGAACCAAACGACAGCAGCAAGCAGCGCTGCCACAACAACACCAATGACACCTATTCTTGCAATCATCATCGAACCTCTGGCACCAACAAACCTCAGACTTGATTAGACGAGCGTAGCGCCTTCTTCATCAATTGCCTGATCTATATCCTCATCGGACACTTCATCGCTAAGCAACATTTCGTTATGCGCTTTGCCTGATGGGATCATTGGGAAGCAATTGGCAAGAGCTGCGACACGGCAATCGAAAATCACTGGTTTGTCGCAGGCAATCATTTCTTGAATTTTGTCATCAAGTTCATCTGGCTTTTGGCAAGACATGCCAACACCGCCATAGGCTTCCGCGAGCTTTTCAAAATCTGGCAAGGCATCACAGTAAGAATTCGACAAACGATTACCATGAAGCAATTGCTGCCACTGGCGCACCATGCCCATATATTGATTGTTTAGAATAAAGATTTTCACTGGCAAGTTGAACTGTACGCAAGTCGACATTTCTTGCAGCATCATTTGAATGGATGCATCGCCCGCAATATCAATCACCAAGCTACCCGGGTGAGCCACTTGCACACCAAGGGCTGCAGGGAAACCGTAGCCCATTGTGCCAAGGCCACCAGATGTCATCCAGCGGTTTGGCTCATCAAAACCGAAATACTGAGCTGCCCACATTTGGTGCTGGCCCACTTCAGTGGTGATGTATGTGTCGTGGCCTTTTGAATTTTCATACAACCGCTCAATCGCGTATTGCGGCATGATCACATCATCATTTGGCTTATAGGCAAGGCTGTTGCGGCCGCGCCATTTATTCACTTGGCTCCACCAATCATTAAGAGCAACCGCATCAACTTTGCGCTGCTCTTCTTTCCAAACGTGGATCATGGCAGAAAGCACTTCTTCCACGTCGCCAACAATTGGAATATCAACATTGATGTTCTTGTTGATTGATGATGGGTCCATATCAATATGGATTTTCAATGAGTCTGGTGAGAAGGCGTCTGTGCGCCCTGTAATGCGGTCATCAAAGCGCGCGCCGATACAGACCATCACATCGCAACCATGCATCGCCATATTGGCTTCATAGGTGCCGTGCATACCCAACATACCAAGCCATTGATCACCGGACGCTGGATAACAACCAAGGCCCATCAATGTTGATGTGAGCGGAAAGCCAGTAAGCTCAGCCAACTCGCGAAGTTTTGCAGTCGCGCCATCGCCAGAGTTTACAACACCGCCACCTGTATAAAGGATCGGCTTTTTGGCCGCAGCCATTGCCTGAACAGCCGCACGGATTGCATGAGCATCGCCCTGCATTTGCGGCTTATAGCTCTTGTGATAACGGCGTTGGCCTTTTGTGTAGAGGCCAGAAGCAAACTGCACATCTTTTGGAATATCAACAACCACAGGGCCTGGACGGCCAGTTGTCGCCACATGAAACGCTTCATGTAAAATGCCCGGCAAATCGTTGACGTCTTTAACGAGCCAATTGTGCTTGGTGCAGGGCCGCGTAATGCCAACTGTGTCACATTCTTGGAAAGCATCATTGCCGATCAAATGCGTTGGCACTTGGCCTGTAATACAAACCAGCGGAATTGAATCCATCATGGCATCTGTAAGGGCTGTCACCATGTTGGTGGCGCCTGGGCCAGAGGTTACGATAACAACACCGGGTTTGCCTGTAGAACGCGCATAGCCTTCTGCCGCATGGCCCGCACCCTGTTCGTGGCGCACAAGAATATGCTCAATATCTTCTTGCTGGAAAATCTCGTCATAAATCGGCAGGACCGCACCGCCTGGATAACCGAACACGTGTTGCACACCATTGTCACGAAAGGCCTGCAGAACCATTTCAGCACCGTTCATCTCTTCACCAGATGCGGCGGCTCCTGCTTTTATCGCGTCAGTTGTCTTGTCGGCACTCATAATCTTCTCCATCGGCCCTAGCTTAAGCACGTTTCCTAGCGTTGTTGAACAAAAATTCCAACCCTCTAGCTTATGATAAAACGGCAATAAAAAAGGCCCCCTTTGGGAGCCTATTTGCCGCACAGTACCTATCCGAGACGCTTAAATTGCGTCTCCGGCACTGTGCTTCATCACCACGACTAGAATTCTGGTCATTATCTCTACCTAAATTTATCAGTTACATAATGAGTAAGCGGGGAGAAAGTATGTGTCAAGGGGTGAGGTAAATTGGGACAGATCAAAACAAAACCTTGCATGCACAAGCGCATCCTCATTAGATAGGTGAGTACCCCTTCTTCTCATTTGCGAATGTCTCACCATGTCTCAATCATCCAAAATCAACCGCCGCATCGTCCTTGCAGAACGTCCGCATGGACTGCCCAATGACGCGACATTAAGATTAGAAGAAGTCGATGTGCCTGAACCTGCAGCTGGCGAGATGTTATTGCGCACCTGCTACCTCTCACTCGACCCTTATATGCGGGGCCGAATGAATGATGCGAAATCCTACGCGGAGCCTGTTAAAATTGATGAGGTGATGACGGGGCAAGTTGTCGCACAAGTGGTGGCTTCCAACCTAGATGGTTATGAAACGGGCGACTATGTTTTAAGCGGCAGTGGCTGGCAGGACTATGCCGTATCTGATGGTACTGAGGTGATGAACCTTGGCAAGTCTCCAGAAAATCCAAGTTGGGCTTTGGGCATTATGGGCATGCCGGGCTTCACCGCTCACGCTGGCCTTCTCAATATTGGTGAGCCCAAATCGGGAGAAACAGTTGTGGTTGCCGCAGCCAGCGGCCCTGTTGGTGCGACTGTTGGGCAGATTGCAAAGATCAAAGGTTGCCGTGTTGTGGGCATCGCAGGTGGTGCAGAAAAATGTGCCCATGTTGTCGACAATCTCGGCTTTGATGTTTGCCTTGATCACAAGGCAGACGACTTTGCAGCTCAACTAAAAGCAGCCTGCCCTAACGGTATTGATGTCTATTGGGAAAATGTCGGCGGCAAAGTCTTATTTGCAGTCCTGCCCTTGCTCAACGCCTTCGCCCGCATTCCTGTTTGTGGCGTCGTGGCTTGGTACAATTTAACAGGCCTTCCAGAAGGTCCAGATTTCAGCCCCGCCATTATGGGCGCTATCCTTCGTATGAAGGTCAAAATGCAAGGCTTCATCATCTTCGATAATTTCGGCAAGGATGACTATAAAGCCTTCGTCAAAGATATGTCGGCTTGGCTGAAAGAAGGCAAGGTCACTTACAAAGAGCAGGTGGTTGATGGTCTTGAAAACGCACCATCAGCGTTCAACGATCTGTTGCTCGGTAAAAGCTTCGGCAAAATGGTGATCAAAGTCGGTTGATCGATTATGTGGCGTTATGCACTCAAGCAATGTGAGCGCATAAACTCATAATCTGGCATCACCTCATTCTCGATGACGGCAAGGTTATCAGGCAATGAGGGAAGCGGGCTTACTTCGGCAGGTGCAAAGCCTGTCGACTTCCAAACAGCATCATACCAATGCTTGGCCCACACCCCGTCTTCGTCCCTCTCCCCTGCCGCCCATGACAGCATGGCCGGATCAAACGAAATCCCGACCTCAGAACACAAGGCTTCAAGCATCTTTTGAGGATCGCGGCGAATATCGGCTGCTTCCACAACAATCGGCGTGCCACCGCCTTTAATAACGCGGTCCATTAATGCGCGTTGCTGCGGAAAGCCAATATCAATCGCAGACACCGTCTCAACCTTCGCCGCATAACTGGCCAATACACGCGCAGGTTCGCGCAACAAAAACACGTTCGTCACCTGATCGAGCCAATCAAGCGGAAAGCCATCGATCATGTGATGGCACATATGTTTTTGATAGGAGATTGGCTTATCATCGGCACCAAGGCAGTGCGCTACCACATCAGCAGGGTCGATCAAACCATCATCGATAATCTCTTGATAAAGCGGATGCTTTAAACCTGTCGCATGCAAATAAGCCGCATAAAACGGTTCATCCATTACATTGCAATCATTTCGCGCACCAAAAGAACGCATCATTGCAGTTGATAGATTGCGTGGACCTGACCACATGGCTATGATTTTCGTCACAACGGAGACCTTCTTCAAAAATGACCGACAACCACACTACCCATTCTTCCGAGGAAGACCAACGAAATCGCGACATCAAAATATTCATCAACGGCGATATCGTTCATCGCGATGAGGCGAAGGTTTCTGTTTACGATTCCGGCTTCTTGTTGGGTGACGGCATGTGGGAAGGCATGCGGCTTTATGATGGGCGTTGGGCTTTTTTTGATGATCACATGGATCGCCTTTACGAAAGCTGTAAAGCGGTGAGTTTAGATATAGGCATGAGCCGCACCGAAATGGCCGATGCGCTGCAACGCCTTGCTGACGCCAATGGCATGACCACCGATGTTCATTGCCGCCTCATGGTGACGCGAGGCACCAAGGTGAAACCTTTTCAGCACCCTAGCCTTTCACAATCTGGCCCAACGGTCGTGATTATTATGGAACATTCAAAACCGATTGAAGCGCTCCATAAAACGGGCATTCGTCTAGCCACTGTGCCGCAAGTGCGCGGCCTGCCTATGAGCCAAGACGCAAAATATAATTCACACTCAAAGCTAAATTGCGTAATTGCTTGCTTGCAGGCAGAACAAGCAGGGGCCGATGAAGGCTTGATGCTTGACCCACATGGTTTTGTGAACACCACCAATGCTTGTAATTTCTTCATCGTGCGAAAAGGCCAAGTTTGGACCTCAACAGGTGATTACTGCATGAATGGCGTTACCCGCCAGAAGATCATCGATCTTTGCAAGGCTAACGATATTCCTGTCTTTGAACGTAACTATTCGCTGTTTGATACCTATGGCGCTGATGAGGCATTTTTAACTGGCACCTTTGGCGCGCAAACACCTGTGGCTGAAATTGATGGCAAGCCAATTGGCAAAGAGAAAGGCGCCGGACCAATGACCCAGCGCCTTCAAGCACTCTATAAAGAACTCATTACAAAAGAGTGCCGGCCCTAAGGCCTACCCTTAATGACGAATGGAGACGCGGAAATTCTTGCGACCATTTGCTTGAACAAGATTAAACAATGCCCGCGCATTACCCGGTGCTAAGCGAATGCAGCCGTGTGATGCAGTGCGACCTAAACGACTAACTTTGTTAGTACCGTGGATAGCGTAGCCACGATGAAAGAAGATCGAGTTCGGCATCGGCGCACCATGATATTGGCGTGAAAAATATTTACGATGCATCCGCGTCACACCCCAACGGCCTGTTGGCGTGCGAAAGCCTGCTTTACCTGATGAAATCTTGAATGTGTATTGTAAACGACCGCCTTTATAGACGTGCATTTTCTGCTGTGACAAATCCACCTTTGCTTCTACGCGAGCTGCGAAAGATGGGGTAATAAATAAGCTCAAAATAAGAGCCAAACTTGTAATAATTACTCTCATTACTCTACCCTTTGACGATGTTAAAAACTCAATTCGCCTCTAGGGAAAGTTTGCACAGATTTATTAACTGTACAATAGGTAAGAATTGCTAGGATGAAAGCGCTTATATTTCAAATGTATTGATGCGCTCCCAAGTATCATCCATTTGATTACGCATCCATGTCATTTGTCGTTTAGCATAGCGCCTGCTTTCTTGCTTCGCATTGTCTATTGCGTCTTCAATCGAACGGTCGCCCGACAAATGATCAATAAACTGCGGCACACCAATCGCCTTCATGGCAGGCAGAGACGTATCGAGGTTAAGAGCTTGTAATGCTTCAACTTCCTCAAGCCCACCAGCAGCCACCATACCGTCAAAACGCTCTTCGATACGCTGATAAAGGGCTGCACGGTCTGGCAGCGCAATGATCTTCCTGCAAGTTGCAGCATCCAAAAGTGGGTTGGATTGAGCCTCCGATTGATAATCACGGATCGAGCGACCACTTACTTTGATGATCTCCAATGCCCGTAAAATGCGCTGGCTATCCAAGGGTTTTAAATTTTCAGCTGTTTGCGGATCTAAGCGTTCAAGACTTGCATGAAGTGCTGCCGCCCCTTCCCGTTCCAACTGGTCGCGCAATTCTGCCCGCACTTCATCAGGCACGGTCGGCATAACAGCAAAACCCTCAGTCAGCGCCTTAAAATAAAGCCCTGTTCCACCCACGATAATCGGTAGTGTTTTTTCATTCAACGCGTTGAGTTCTGCCCCAATATCATCAAGCCATCGGCCTGTATTATAAGCCTCGCTTGATGGCACAAACCCATAAAGCTTATGCCGCATTAAAGCTTCATCTTCAGCTGATGGCCTTGCCGAGATAATATGAAGCTCACGATAGACCTGCATGCTGTCGGCATTTAAAATAATAGGGACGCGTCCTACTTTTATTGCAGCATTGGCCAAACTAAGTGCCAAGGAGGACTTGCCGCTTGCGGTTGGTCCAGCTATCAAAACCGCACGTTCTTCTCCCAACTCTCCCAAAATAAGCAATTCCTATGTCTCAACAAACTCACGTCATCACCCTCATATCACATCCTGACCACGGGCAAATAACAGATCGTATATTAAACGACCTTGCTGACCATTTAGGTCGCAAGCTAGATGTGACGCAACTTGCCGACGGCATAGCCTGTGATATTCCCGTGAATGCGGATGAGGCAACCCAAGCAGCATTGATTGCTCCTCAGTTGGATCAACAACGCATCGATATGGCTATTCAACCCATACAAGGGCGGCGAAAAACGGTCCTGATTGCGGATATGGACAGCACCATGATCGAGCAAGAGTGTATTGATGAGCTGGCTGACGCTATCGGCATTAAAGACAAGGTGTCTGACATCACCGCACGCGCCATGCGCGGTGAGATTGAATTTGATCCAGCACTGCGTGAGCGTGTTGGTCTTTTAAAAGGCCTTGATCTCAGCATCATTGACGAGGTGGTACGCGACAAGATCACCCTTCGCACAGGCGGCCGCGAGTTGGTTCAAACCATGAAAGCAAACGGCGGGTATACCGCACTCGTATCCGGCGGCTTTACAATGTTCACCGCCCGTATTGCTGAGATGTTAGGCTTTGACGAAAACCGTGCCAACACACTGGAAGTTGACGGCAACCAGCTCTCTGGAACCGTTGCTGATCCCATCCTTGGGTCGGCGGCGAAGGTAACAGCGCTTGAAGAAATTTGCGCGATGAAAGGCCTCACGCCAAGCGACGTAATGGCAATTGGTGATGGTGCTAATGATCTTGGTATGATTGAACTTGCAGGCTCAGGCGTTGCGGTCCACGCGAAACCTAAAGTCGCGACAGCAGCCGACATGGCAATCAACCACGGCGACCTAACCGCCTTGCTCTACCTTCAAGGGTATAGCAAGGCAGATTTTGTTCGCTAACACTAGTCGTCAAGCCGGATTGCAACGAGGCGTAATTCGCCCTCTTTGTTTTCAAGCAAGAACAAAGCAGCGCGGCGGTCTGCTTCTTTAAGAGCGGCAAGACGCGCTTTAACATCCTCAGGATTTTTAATCTCAGTTTGGCTCAGTTCGCGAACAACATCGCCAACTTCAACGCCTTTTTCTTCTGCAAGAGATCCTGACTGGATAGAAGAAATGACGACGCCTTCAACAGTCTTCGCGATTTTCAACTTTTCGCGCAGACCATCGTCAAGCTGCTCAAAGCTCATGCCAAGTTGAAGAACCGCGCCATCTTCTGGCGTCACTTCTTTCGGCTTTTCATCCGTCTTGCTATCATCAGCAGAAGCAACTTTCTCGTCTTCATCCAAGCGACCAAGGTTGACCTTTAAGTCCACCTCTTTGCCATCACGGAAAACGGTGACATCCACTTCCTTACCGACAGGTGTATCAGCCACCATACGAGGAAGATCACGCATAACGCGAACATTACGGCCATCAAATTTGATGACAACGTCACCTGATAACAGGCCAGCTTTCTCCGCTGGGCCAGCAGCCGTTACGGCAGAAACCATGGCACCGCGCGCTTTGCCAAGGGCAAGGCTCTCAGCAAGTTCGTCTGTTACATGCAAAATATTAACACCCAACCAACCGCGACGTGTTTCACCAAATTCTAGGAGTTGGGAAACAACAGAGCGCGCTGTATCACTTGGCACGGCAAAACCAATACCAACCGAGCCGCCGCCTGAAGGGGAGAAGATCGCGGTATTAACACCAATCACATCACCATTCTTATCAAACAACGGGCCGCCAGAGTTACCTTGGTTGATGGCTGCATCAGTTTGAATGTAATTATCATAAGGGCCTGATTGAATATCACGATTGCGGGCTGAAATAATGCCGACAGACACGGAGCTGTTGAGGCCAAACGGGTTGCCAATCACCATCACCCAATCGCCAACGCGAGCGTCATCTGAAGAACCAAGTTTCACATAAGGCAATGGTTTGTCGGCTTTCACACGCAACACCGCCAAATCAGTCTTAGCGTCAGTCCCCACCAATTCTGCGTTTAATTTGCTGCCATCATTGAAATCAATAATGATTTCAGAAGCGCCCTCAATCACATGATTATTGGTGACGATCACACCCTCAGGATCAATGACAAAACCAGATCCCTGCCCGCGTGCACGACGACCACGGTTGCCCTCACCTGGTTGTTGCTGCTTTTTGAAGAAATCATCGAAGAATTCTTCAAACGGAGAATCCTCAGGTGCCTTTGGAAGGTCTGGCTCATCATCTGGTCTGGTGTTGCGCCTCGGCCTTGTGGTGTTGCCGCCTTGGATGATGGAAATATTCACCACCGCATCCAGAACATTCTCAGCAAGATCGGCAACGGATTCAGGCCCATCATGTGCTTTTGCAAAGGAGATGGAGCCTGCAATCATCAAAGCGATCGCAACAAAAAGGCTGATCAATTGTGCGTAGAGGCGGTTATTTTTGCTAGCAGCACGGACACGGACCAAGGGGGTACTCCATATTAGAATTCGTTGAACCTAACATGAGCGTAAACAACAAGCAGATCAATGTCCCGTCACGGGTATTTGATCAAAAAACTGCTTTTATTTGGTTGGAGATGGTCAAATAGTTCAAGGCCAATCAGCCACGAACCAACCAGACAATAAAGACGCCAATTGCAAGTGCTATAACACCACCGGTTCTTAGAGACGAAGATGGCGCAGTTAACAACTGCGCCATCATTGCTTTCATCTGGTCAGGAAAGAGGGCGTAGATAATACCCTCAAACGCCAAGGCAATCGCGATGCCAACAAATAAATCCGTCATCGCGATACCCTTTGAGTGTCTTACTTCTTCGCGCCGTTATCATCTTGGAAGAAGCGGAAGAATTCTGAGTCTGGAGACAGAACAAGCGTTGTGCCTGTGTCTTGTAGCGCTCTTTCATAAGCACTCATTGAGCGGTAAAACTCAAAGAACTCAGGGTCTCGGCCAAAGGCTTCAGCAAATAGACGGTTACGTTCAGCATCGCCCTCACCACGGAGGATTTCTGCGTCACGGTTTGCTTCAGCTACAATCTCAATAGCTTGACGATCAGCAACCGCTTTAATGCGCTGCTCAGCCTCACGACCACGCGCACGCAGTCTTTCAGCTTCTGCCAAACGTTCAGCCGACATACGAGCAAATGTTTGGTCTGAAACTTCAGCGGTTAAATCTGTACGACGAACGCGGACATCTTCAACTTTCATGCCGAATGAATTCACCTGACCGAATAGAAGGTCACGAACTTCCGCCATCATCGCATTACGTTCTTCAGACAATGCTGCCTCAAAGCCGCGACGACCATAAACGTCACGAAGACCATCGTTCAAACGCGTACGCAGCAAGCTCTCAGCTTGAAGAATGTTACCCGCTGCACGCTCTCTAAAGAGGCGAAGGTCATCGATGCGGTACACAACGAAAGCGTCCACAACGTAGAACTTACCACCAGAAACCTGAAGCGTAATGTCTTCAAGGTCCAAGCGAAGCAAACGGTCTTCAAGAACCTGCACCGTATCAACGATGTTAGTTGGAACTTTGAAATAAAGACCCGGTTCTTTGATCTGGCGTTTGATTTCACCAAAGCGAAGCACAAGAGCCTGTTCCCGCTCATTCACCACGAAGATGGATGAGTAGATAATGAAAGCGATAATCAGAAAACCGCCAAGGATTAAAGGGAAACGATTAGCCATGATTACTGACCTCCTGTATTCGCGCCGCGGGCACGTTTTTCAATTTCTGGAAGTGGTAGATACGGGACAACACCTTGGCCGCCAGCACCTTCACTACCCAAAATAACTTTGTTTGAACTACGAAGCACACGTTCCATTGTTTCAAGGAACAAACGCTTACGTGTTACTTCTGGTGCCTTCGCGTATTCGTCATAAACAGAGACGAAACGTGCTGCTTCACCAGTTGCTTCTTCAACAATCCGCTTTTTGTAACCAGCAGCTGTCTCACGTGCTTGCGCGGCATCACCACGGGCTGCACCCAGTTTTTGGTTTGAATAGCGATTGGCTTCTTCAACAAAACGATCTTCGTCTTGCTCAGCCCGCTGCACTTCGTCAAACGCATCAGCAACTTCACGCGGCGGTGCCACGTTTTCGATTGTGATCCGGTTGATTTGGATGCCAGTGCCATAGCTCTCAAGAGTTGATTGCGTAATCGCACGTACTTCCTCAGAGATCGATGCACGATTGTCACGGAAGATGTCTTGCGCCGGACGACGACCAACGATTTCACGCATCGCACTTTCAGCAACTTTCGTCACCATCTCTTGCGGGTCTTGCACATTAAACAAATAAGCGCCTGCATCGTTGACCTGCCAAAGAGCGGCAAATTCAACTTCAACCATGTTTTGGTCACCTGAAAGCATAAGACCAGCAGCAGCTGTTCCGCCACGTGCCGATGTGCCGCCAATCGTAATGCGGTTTTCCGTCACTTGAACAGTCTCTACAGATTCAACTGGCCAGAAATGGAAGTGAAGGCCCTGCCCTGAAATTTCTTGCTTTGGCTTACCAAAAACAAGCTCTACGCCGAGCTGGTTTGGCTGGATGGTGTAAAATGATTGCATCAACCACAAACCAAAAGCCGCGATAAGAATGACACCGCCAAGCATGAAGTTGGATGCACCACCGCCGCCGGGCAATACTTGTTTCAACTGATCTTGACCTTTGCGAAGCATCTCTTCGAGGTCAGGTGGTGGATTGTTTCCATTACCACCGCCGCCACCGTTTCCGCCGCCACGACCATTTTTGCCGTTGCCGCCCCACGGACCGCCGCCATCGCCGCCGCCATTTCCATTTGAGCCGCCGCCGCCCCAAGGGCCTTTGTTGCCGCCACCGGTATTATTGCTCCAAGGCATATTTGTTCCTCAAAAGTTACGGATCGCCGTGATCCAAATCTAACATTCGCCCAACCTCGTTGCGCGATTGCAATTGGGTCGCTTTATAGCAAGCTTTTGCACCGTTACAATGCATCACACGCCAAGACGGTGTTTAAAGATATATTGCTAGTTTCCACTCAGATTGGAAGTCATAGGGTGAAACTGGTCATAAACAAGGTAAATTCAAGTGCTTAACGATACGAATTGAACGAAATATTGGCTACTTTCGCTCAAAAATGCGGTAAATCGTCTCTGCACTATCTTTCTCGCCGCGTGGTACGTCTTCTTCGTGAACTTTTATCCAGTTAGCAAGATCAATTTCAGGAAAGACCGTATCCCCTTCAGGTTCAGCATCGACCTCAGTTATATAAAGCTTGTCAGCACGGTCCATCATCAGTGCATAAATCTGACCGCCACCTGTGATCATAATTTCGTCAGTACCAGTATTCGTTGCAACCTCAAGCGCCTCGTCCAACGTGGCAACCACTTCGGCACCCTCAAGGGTAAGGTCAGTGCTGCGACTAATCACGATATTCAGCCGACCTGGCAGCGCTTTACCAACGCTTTCAAAGGTTCGCCGCCCCATAATGATCGGCTTGCCCATCGTAACGGCTTTGAAGCGCTTTAAATCAGTTGATAGGCGCCACGGCATATCGTTATCAGCACCGATCACACGGTTCTTTGCAACGGCTGCCATCATTGAAATCATCGGCTTGCTCATCACCACCCCTTAAACCGCAACAGCAGCTTTAATGTGTGGTTGGGCCTCATAACCGATCAGCTCAAAATCTTCATACTCAAAATCAAAAATGCCCTGCTCGCGGTCTTTGATTTTCATAACCGGCATTGCAGTTGGTGTGCGCGATAATTGCTCGCGTGCTTGGTCAAGGTGGTTTGAATAAAGGTGAGCATCACCAAGGGAATGAACAAATTCGCCCGGTTTTAATCCCGCGACTTTTGCCATCATCAAAGTCAAAAGCGCATAAGAGGCAATGTTGAACGGCACACCGAGGAAGATATCGGCAGAGCGTTGATAAAGCTGACAAGACAATCGCCCATCTGCCACATAAAACTGAAACAGCGCGTGACAAGGCGGCAGCGCCATATCGTCTACCAAAGCGGGGTTCCAAGCAGAAACAATCATCCGACGGCTATCTGGCGTATTGATGATCTGATCCATGACCTTGGAAATTTGATCAACTGATCCGCCAGAAGGCGACGGCCAAGAGCGCCATTGATAGCCGTAGACAGGCCCAAGGTCGCCATTATCATCCGCCCATTCATCCCAGATGCGAACGCCATTTTCTTTAAGGTATGCGATATTGGTTTCGCCCTTTAAGAACCACAACAGCTCATAGATGATGGAGCGCAAATGCAATTTCTTCGTGGTGAGCATTGGGAAGCTATCCGCCAGATCAAAACGCATTTGATGGCCAAACACAGAGCGTGTGCCTGTTCCGGTTCGGTCTTCTTTCACGTGGCCCTTATCGAGCACGTGCTGCATCAAATCCAAATATTGCCGCATAACACTCTTCTTTTAAAATCGGAGTTCCCTTGTCCAAAAACAAAACGAGCGGGTCAAACCCGCTCGTTAAAACACAGTCTTTGCCCACAGATTTGTGGGTTTTGTGTCGGAATTATCGCTTACTCAAACATGCTGAGCTTGCCAACTTCTTTTGCACAAAGATAGTAGAAGGTAACACGCGACTTGTTTGACTTAGAAGGTTTCATTGTCTCACAGACTTTCGCGATAACTTTGTCGCAAGCAGCATCATCGGTTTCACCCAATTTCTTTTTCAACCACTTTTCACGAACACGACTTAGTTCTGTATCGTCAGAGCAAGAAACAAGCGATGAATCGCGGTTGCGCAAGGCGATCCCTAAATGGTTAACAATCTTCTTAACCACACCTTCGGTCGCACCACTGTCATAATTTTTTACATCAGCATAATAATCAGCCATTCATCACCTCTTAGTTTGTATTGTGTCGGCCGAATGAAAAGTTGACCGACTCACAGATAGCTTCATTGAAATCAACACATGTTTCTGTGGCATTTTCAAGTATTGCGATTAAAAATCGTTCATACAACCGTTTTTTAGGGAACTATACCTATAAAATCAGTCGTTATCCACCAAACCAGCCCCAGCACCCGACAAACGAGAAGCCTCACTGGCTGGTACATAGGTTTTATGGGCGAGATCGAGCAGCTTAACCCATGCTTCTAGGTCTATGCGATGGCCTTCGCCTTGGTTTGTTTGGTCATCTTGCGAAATAACCACGCCCTGACGGACGGTCCAAAGCGTCATTTTTGCGGCTTTATCGCCAAAGAAATCATCAAGCGACGTATCTGGCTCAACGCATAAAAGAACACCACCTTTGCTACCAAATGCGAGCGTGTAGTCGTTATCATTGGCGCGACTTGCAACACCAACGAAACCAAGTTGCAATTCTGGAACATCAAGCGGGCCGAAAGAGACGACAAAGCGTTCGGAGCCTTCCACAATATCAACAGCAGCCAATCCGCATGACGCAACATGCACATTTTGGAAATGGCCATTTTCTTCGTCAAAATTAATTGGTTGCGGTCCAGCTTCAATCGCTTGCAGCACAACGCCTGCTCCATCGCGACCAGAAGTAATCAACCAGCATCCAGCCTTGGCAATATCCTCAGCACGGCCAACATCAAATCCACTGCCAATTGCAGCTTTTTTAAGCGTTGCTGAAATCTCATTAAGTGAAAACATTATGCTCTTTCCAAAGCTGGAAGCCACCAGTCATCGGCTTGGTCGGTGCCAAGTTCATGAAACAACGGTGCTCCTTGATAAAGCGTGATGCGGGTCCAGCGGTCTGATTTTGGATCAAATTTTGACGCACCAAAAAACGACAGTTTACAGCGCAACATGTCGATGGGCAGGCAGCGCTCACTGATCAAATTATCTTGGATTTCACTATAAGGAAAACGTGCCATTGTTTGCGCCCGCTTTGCTGCATAGCGATGATGTGGGTGGGCGATTAGGAACTCAGCCATTGTTTGGTCTGGGTCGATGCCCTCCATATCGCGGTAAAGCGCTTGAACGCGCCTTGCAATATCAAGTGGCATTTCCAGTTCCGCGCCCTCTTCTTCATAACGAAGGCCGAGACGTGGCTCTAACTTCTCCTCAGACACATACCAAAATTGCGCTGTCTCGTTGGCTTGATCAAAATCAAGCGACAAGGCCCACTTCATTTTGTCGTCGATGAAGGCCTTAAGCGCACCAACACTCATCGCCGGCTCAAGTCGGGCTTCATAGGGCGTTGCCATGCATTCTTCGAGGCCGTCGATCAATTCGCCATTGGGTTCAAGAACAAGGGCAATCATCAATTCCTGACATTCAAGCGAACAGCTCTCTGTAAGCTCTAACAATTGCTCGTAAGGGTAAGGTTGGACTAGAGCTTCCAGCGCTATTTGCGACGTAATGGTTGCCCATTCATCGCGCACCACTTCAATCCGGTTCATTTGCCGTTCGTCGACAACATTCCATTGCGCTAAATGACGGGTCACTCGCTCAACCAAGTCCAAAACGCGTTTGGCCGCACTCTCATCTAAGCTTTCAACGACCCGCACTCTTGCAAGAGCCGTTTCACGCACTTGCATCCAGCTGTTGATCAAAACAGGATGGCTTACCAAAAAGGGTGCCATGCCAAGGCCTGTGGAATTGCCGATACCTAGATGGCGTTTAATGTCGTCAGAAAGTTCTACCGCTTTATCGCCACCTCGTTTTGACGCAACGTGATTGGCGAGATCATGGGTAAAGCCTCGAATGAGCCAAACCGTCAGCATCTCCGCCTGAAACGGGCCAGACAATCCGTCGCGCTCACAAATTTTCGTGCGGTCGGCAATACCAAATTTGCCATTGCCATAGACCGCAGTGGTGCGCATCAAATAGCCAATTTCATCAATCTGCGCCATTTGAGGCTGCTCGCCTTTCGAAAGGCAATCGACCACATGTTCAAACAGACGAACTGATTTATTCGCGCGGCTTAAAATCAAATCTTTAGCACAACATCTGCCTGCTTCTTGATGCGGCACATTGGCCTCTAACCGATCAACTTCCTCTTTTGACGGCACACCATCGTAAAGCGCGTAGCTCGTATCCCACGCTTCAGCAATCACACGGTCCGTGCGCTTATTCGGATCAAGCTTGATGGAGAAAGCGACAAGGCTGTAGGTCTTGCCGCCAACATCGACAGAGTAGACAGCACGACCGTGGCCTTCATCATCCATATCAAAGACAGGCCGAGAGACCTTAGCTTCTTCACGGGCCAAGCGGCGGGTCAGTGTACGCATAAAACTTAGGCGGGTTGGGAAAAATGAACCCATGCGCTCAAGACGCATCACATCGGAGGGTGCGCGCAACGGCGCTTCATTCCACTCTGCTAGATGCTCTACTTCTGCCATTGTCTCCCTCCCAGAAGCGACCTTTATTGTGGGCCGAAGGATTGATCATAAAAGCGCAGCCAATTGCCACCCATGATTTGATCCACATTGTCGTTTGAAAAACCGACCTTCTCCAATCCGGCGCGAATATTGCCGAAATCAAGATTGCCTTGAAACCATGCAGGGTCTGGCGGAAATCCGGGAGCGCTTGCTGAGCCTTCGCCGTAATCCATTTCTTTCGACCAACGGCCAACCCGCATCCACGTCACAACACTATCTGGCTGATCCTGACAGAGATCGCTGCCAATGCCAATGTTTTCAACACCGTAACGCTCTGCCGTTTCCATAATCATCTGGGTAAAGCTTTCCAGCGTGCAATTCGTACCATCTTTCAAGTGGTGCGGATAAAGCGAAAAGCCGAGCATACCACCGCGCCCAGTCAGTGCCTTCAAAACGTCGTCCGACTTATTCCGCAAAGCCGGATGCCACCACGCAGGGTTTGCATGCGTGATTGCAATGGGGCGTTCAGACAGTTCGATTGCTTCAAGCGTTGAGCGATCTGCTGAATGGCTCATATCGACCACCATGCCGACACGGTTCATCTCTTTGATCGCTTGTTTGCCAAATCGGGTCACGCCCGTATCATTTTCCTCATAACAGCCCGTCGCAAGCAGGGATTGATTGTTATAGGTCAGCTGCATAAAGCGAATGCCGAGTGTGTGGCAGATTTCGATCAGGCCAATATCATCTTCAATCGGTGATGGGTTTTGAAACCCAAAGAAGATCGCCGTGCGCCCTTCTTTTTGGGCACGACGCACATCATCGCCCGTTTCACCTTTAAAAATAAGCTCTGGATACAATTCGAACCACCGGTTCCATTGTTCCAAATTAAGGATCATCTCACGAAAGCTCTCGTGATACGCAATTGTCACATGCACAGCATTCACTTTGCCTTCATGCATTTGCTGAAAAATCTTCTCAGAAAAATTGGCGTATTGCAGACAATCGATTAAAGGCGCGCTCATTGCGGTCCTCCAGCAAGCGTTTTGGTCAAGTCCCAAACGGCAGGATCAAGCTCAACGCTATCCGGCAAAACCCGCAACGATCCCGGCAACCTTGCACCCTCTTGCGACGTCACAGCATCCGCTAAAATCTCAATCCGCTCATAAAAGCCATCACCTGAATGAACGCTTGGGTCTATCATCATGTAGAACTGACCAAGATCATGGGGCGGGCCATCGGGATGCTTGATGGTTTTTATGGTCACTGAATTGACTGACCCTGTAACAGCAGCTGCAAGCACTTCAGCCATCAAGCCAAAGCCATAGCCTTTATAACCACCACTAGAAACGAGCGAGCCTTTCAAAGCCTCTTTCGGGTTCGTGGTTGGTTTGCCGTCAGCATCCACAGCCCAACCGAGCGGAATATCATCACCTGCGGCAGCCGCCATTGTAATTTTGCCAAGAGCAATCGCGCTGGTGCTTTGATCAAACTGAAAACGAACGCCGCCATCTTTTGCCGGAATTGCCATCGCGATTGGATTGGTCCCAAGAACCGCTTTGTTGCCATTAGGAGGAGAAACAACGGCGGACGCATTGGTAAGACCAATGCCGATCAATCCAGCTTCTGCGATTTGTTCGGTAAAATAGCCAAGCGATGTGCAAGTATGGGAATGCGCAATTGCAAGGGACGCAGTACCCATTTCTTTCGTCGTCTCAACAGCTGTTGCAAGAGCACGCGAGAATGCGGCTTGTGCAAAGCCAAATTTTGCATCCACCAAAACACTGGCTGGCTTGGGTTTAGAGACCACAGGCTCCACATCACCGAGAACACGCCCACTAACAAGCTGCTTGCAATAGCTTTCAAGGTAATAAAGTCCGCAAATGCGATTGCCCGTTGCTTCTGCTTTGCGAACAGCTTTTGCAACCTCAGTTGCCACCCAATCAGCGGCCCCATGCGCAATCAGCGCTTTTTTGCTTTCACGTTCAATCTCGTTCAGGTCAATAGTAATCAAGTCATCCCCCCTTTAAACCGCGAGAATTTTACCCGGGTTCATAATGTTTTTCGGATCAAGCGCTTGCTTGATCGTACGCATGAAGTCGACGCTATCGCCTAATTCATGGGTTAGATATTTTTGCTTGCGTTGGCCAATGCCATGCTCGCCCGTACACGTTCCGTCCATCGAGATCGCACGCATGTTTAACCGCGACACAAATTGCTCTGCCCGCTCTACTTCTTCAGCGTTATCTTCGTCAACCAAAAGCAGCACATGAAAATTGCCGTCCCCTACATGGCCGACAATTGGTGCCATAAGACCAACCTCCAAAAGGTCAGCTTGGGATTCAGCCATACACTCTGCAAGACGAGAAATTGGCACACAGACATCGGTTGAAATGCCCTTTTTTCCCGGCACAAGTTGCAAAGCGGCCCAATAAGCATCATGGCGCGCTTGCCAAAGTTTGGTGCGCTCTTCCGCATCAGTCGTCCAAATGAATTCGCCACCTTCGTTATCTGCGGCAATTTCTTTGAACAATTCAGCCTGCTCACGAACCGAGGCATCAGTGCCGTGAAATTCCAGCAACAACAACGGCTCTTCGCGCAATGAAAGGTTCGAATATTGATTGATCGCTTTGACTTGCAGCGCGTCCATCACTTCGATGCGGGCGACAGGTACGCCCATTTGAATGGTCTGGATCACCGCGTTACAAGCCGCTTCCTCAGATGGGAACGAGCATGACCCGCCAGAAATTGCCTCAGGGATACCGTAAAGCTTCAAGGTCAATTCAGTGATAATACCAAGCGTTCCCTCAGCGCCAATGAGCAAACGGGTGAGATCATAGCCTGCGGATGATTTCTTGGTTCGTTGTGCCGTTTTTACAATGCGGCCATCCGCCATCACCGCTGTTACCGAAATAACATTCTCCTTCATCGTGCCATAACGCACCGCATTGGTGCCAGACGCGCGGGTTGAAGCCATGCCACCAAGGCTTGCATCAGCACCCGGATCAATCGGGAAGAAAAGGCCAGTATCACGCAAATAGGTATTAAGCGTCATGCGGGTCACACCGGGTTGTACCACACAATCAAGGTCTTCAGCGTGAACGGCCAGAATTTCGTTCATCTGTGAAAGATCAATCGAGATACCCCCATGCGGCGCATTCACATGGCCTTCCAAAGAGGTGCCCGTACCAAAGGCAATCACCGGCACTTCATATTCTGAGCACACACGCACGATGTCGGATACTTCCTCAGTCGAGCGCACAAAAATCACCGCATCTGGCGCTTCGTTCTTTAAAAATGTCGTTGTATGCCCGTGCTGCTCACGAACCGCTTGCGCCGTCGACAAACGCTCATCAAAGCGCTGCTTTAAAACGCTGATCGCCGTTTCAATGCCTACTTCATTTTTCGCAATTTTTTGTGGTGCTGACATTTAAACTCTCATCATCTGATATTTCCAAAGGTCATCGCAACATGATCACCTGCATTTGAGCCCTATTTGTCATCGGATTAAGGGGAAAGGCAATAACAGTTTTTGATTTCATGCCCACTGAGGCGTAACCTCATAAACAAAGGTCGATTCTCTATTCTTCGATTTATGAAACCGCGCTAACTTCAAAACGCAGCTGAAACGTCCCAAAACGCCAATGTCCCTATCTAAAGACGACGACCAAATGCCAACCAAAAAGAGTTTTCGTGATCCTCTTATCGCCATACTCCGTCTTGTGCCTGGGGCAATGGTAGTCGCGCGTTGGGTCAAACCAAATCTCACCTATTTTTGGACCACCAAACAGCCAACCCTATGGATGGCAGGCCTCATCGTTGGTGCAATCGTTGGCATCGCCACCATCGCTTTTCGTGAGTTAATCGGTTTTGTTCAATTAGCGTGGCTTCGAGACATGAGTGAATTCGTCGCCACGGCTGCCCGATCCCAACCTTGGTGGATTGTTTTGATAGCCCCTGCATTCGGTGGCTTGATCGTTGGATTGATGCTTGAAAAACTAATGTCTGGCAGGCGTGCATTCGGCGTTGCCGACGTTATAGAAGCCCGCGTCATGAGCGGACGAAATGTGAGCGTTAAAGAAGGCTTCTTCAGCGCGATCATTTCCGCAATCTCACTTGGCTTCGGGGCATCAACAGGCCGCGAAGGGCCAGTCGTCCATTTGGGCGCGACGATGTCAGCCTTCTTCTCAAAATGGCTCAATCTAACGGGCAAGCCAGAGCGCACGCTTTTAGCCTGTGGTGTTGCCTCTGCCGTGTCAGCCTCTTTTAACGCGCCCATCGCTGGGGTCTTGTTTGCCCACGAAGTAATTCTGGGCCATTACGCCGCCACAGCCTTCGTGCCGATCGCCATTGCCTCTGTTGCAGGCACGGTTTTATCGCGCGTTTATTTTGGCGAAACAGCGGCCTTTTTGATCCCTGACTATGACATAACATCTTACTGGGAGTTTCCAGCTTTCGCCATACTGGGCGTTATTTGCGCCTTTGTCGCTATCGCCTTTCAAGCCTCTCTTGTGGGCACAGACTGGATCGCACGGAACATCAAAATACGCCTCTTGTTCCGCCCTATCATCGGTGGGTTTTTGATCGGCTTCATCGCCATGTTCTACCCCGAAGTTCTGGGCGTTGGCTATGAGGCAACAAACCTTGCCCTCTTAGGCAAATTATCGCTTTCTATGCTTTTTGCCCTCTTATTTGCAAAAACAATAGCAACCGCGATTACCTTCGCATCACGCTTTGGTGGCGGCGTTTTCTCACCGGCCCTCTATCTTGGCGCCATGACAGGCGGCGCATTTGGGATCATCGCTTCGGGCATGTTCCCTGATCTCTCCTCCAGCGGCGGGGTTTACGCCATGCTTGGGATGGGCGCCGTTGCAGCAAGTGTTATCGGTGCCCCTATCTCAACAGTCTTGATCGTGTTTGAACTAACCGGCGGCTATGAAATAACCATTGCCTTGATGGTCACCATTGCGATTTCTTACGGGCTGACCCAAGCCTTCCATGGCCGCTCCTTCTTCCACTGGCAGCTCGAAATGCGCGGCCTTTTCGTGCAAGATGGCCCGCACAAATACCTGCTCAAAAATGCCCGTGTTAGCGAATTGATGCAGCCTATAGATGACGAAGAGGAAACAACCTTTGACCCCGCATCTGGTGAAACCTATTTACGCCCTACAGACACATTAGAAGCAGCCCTTCGCGCTTTTGATACAGGTGGGCGCACACGTATTTTGGTGGTCGATAGTGATGATGCAACCAAGATCGTCGCGCATCTGCAGCAGGTGGATGTCTTAAGACAATTCAATTCTGCTCTTATCAGCACGAGCGAAGAAGAACACCGATGATCACACGCCTCGCAACAAGTCTATCGCTGTTGATGTTGGTTGGCACAATAAACACAGCGACAGCCCAAAGCCGCGTACTCGGTGTGATCGGCATTGATAGCCGACGTATCCTCACTGAAAGCGATGGCTTTTATAACGCCATTGGCCGCGTCAATGTTGCCCGCTTCGCAAGAAAAAGTACGTGCACAGGCACGCTCATTGCACCCAACCAAGTGGTGACAGCAGCCCACTGTATTCACAGCAATCGCACCGGAAAGCTCGCAGCGCCTGATACAATCCACTTCGTCGCAGGAAAGCGTCTCGATAAGCACGTGGCCCATTCTACCGTCAAAGAAGTAAGACTGCTGCCAAACTTCAAACTAAAATTGCCGCCAGACCATGCGTTTTTCGCAACCGATGTTGCTGTCTTAATTTTAAACAAACCGATGCAGCTTGAAACGCCCCCGCTTGCCGCACCACTGCCGACAAAAAACCTTCCGCTTGCCCACATCCTCTATTCCAAAGACCGCCCCACCCTGCCCGCAATCGACGAAACATGCCGTATGCGCGGTGGCACCTCGAAACTATGGCACACAGACTGCGACACAAACTTCGGCGGCTCCGGCGGGCCGGTGTTTGAGCGTGGTGAAGATGGCCTGACGTTCATCGGCATAATGGTCGGTATCGCGCCTCATAAGACGTCGTTTATGGTACCAGTGACGAGCTTTGTGGATTTGCTGGGGGAATGAGCGGGGCTTGGTATTAGCCTGCCAACCCAATTTATTACTCATAGGGACCTACATTAGGCAGCGCAGCCGTAAGTTTCCAATTTTACAAGATATTTAAATCCAACCCCATCAGCTGCACGTCGTAATACCGGATAAATTAATATTTGAAAAACCAAAATTACCTACAATCAAATTAAAATATTTTTAGGCATAAAGATGAAATACAAAATATTATTATATTATTTTTTCCCATTTTTCATTTTATTATATGTAAATTACAACATTCCGAAAATTGCAACAAACCTATTTTTTGCAACCGTAATATTGATCCCACCCACTATTTCTGGGTTTTTGATAAAATTCGTAGATAAAATAGAATTAAACAACAGACACAAATGGTTTCATTCTGCATTTTTGAGTTTCATCACATGCATCATTTTTTCTATTTTTATGGGCTTAGGATTTAAGAATCCAAGCTCATCTCAAAGTACACTTGAAGCTGTACAAAACACCTCTAATTTTATTTTAGTCATGGCAGCGATTGCAGGATTCATCGTGATTTTTCTACTTCATTTTCTCGTTAATAGATTAGGATTTGCAATTGGAAGCTTTCTTGCCAAGCGGTGCCAGTGACAAGCTTTGTGGTTTTGCTGGGGGATTGAGGGGACCCTGCTCTGCAAACAAACTACCATTGTTTTTAAAAGCGACAAATCTCCGCGTTTTATCTCTTAAGCACTTTGAGCTTATCTAACGCGTATTGATGGTTTTGCTCAGCAGCGAGACGGTACCATTTAACCGCTCTGACATTGCTCTGAGAAACACCGCGACCTTTTTCATACATAAAACCCAGACGGTTTTGGGCAGAAGCATTGCCCTGCCGAGCTGCTAGACGATACCACTTAACAGCCTTTCGATTGCTCTGAGAAACACCACGACCTTTGGCATACATAAAACCTAAATTACCCCGTGCGGTTGCATTACCTTGATCGGCAGCCAGACGATACCACTTAACAGCCTCTCGATTGCTCTGAGAAACACCACGACCTTTGGCATACATAACGCCCAGATTGGTTTGTCCCAGCGCGTTGCCTTGCTCAGCCGCGAGACGGTACCACTTAACTGCCTCTGCATCACTTTGCGGAACACCACGGCCTTTTTCGTACATAAAGCCTAGATTACTTTGTCCATACGCGTGGTTTTGTTCTGCGGCGAGACGGTACCATTCAACGGCTTCCGCATCATTTTGAGGAACACCACGTCCCTTGGAATACATCCGGCCTAGATCGTTTTGTCCAGATGCATTGCCTTGATCAGCTGAAAGGCGATACCACTTAACAGCCTCGACATTGCTTTTCGAAACACCACGACCACTCTCATACATCCAACCTAAATTGCGTTGTGCGCCAGCATGACCCTGTTCCGCAGCAAGACGATACCACTTAATAGCTTTTGCGTCGTTTTGCCAAACACCGCGTCCGGTATAATACCCGAGACCAAGATTGTTTTGTGCGGTGGCATTACCCTGCTCAGCAGCAAGACGGTACCACTTAGCCGCCTTGGCATTGCTTTTCGAAACACCTCGACCTTTGGCATACATCAGCCCTAGATTGTTTTGTGCGCGGGAGTTACCTTGATCGGCAGCCAGACGATACCACTTAACAGCCTCAACGTCGCTCTGAGAAACGCCATCACCTTTGGCATACTTCCAACCTAATTTGAATTGCTCGTATGGATCGCCTTGCTCAGCCGCGAGACCGTACCTTTTAACCGCCTCTTCCTCACTTTGAGGAACACCGCGCCCTTTGGCATACATCCAAGCTAAATTGCGTTGCGCGGATGGATCGCCTTGCTCTGCCGCGAGACGGTACCACTTAACGGCCTCTTCATCGCTTTGAGGAACACCGCGGCCATTTTTGTACATAATACCTAATTGATTTTGAGCCGTAGAATAGCCTTTTGCTGCCACAAGGCGATACAACCTAACCGCCTCTTCATCGCTTTGAGGAACACCCCGGCCTTTTTGGTGCATATAGCCTAATTTATATTGCCCGTTTGTGTTGCCTCTTTCAGCCGCGATACCGTACCACTTAGCCGCTTTTACATCGTTTTGAGAAACCACAAAGCCCGTTTCATACGCCCCACCTAGGGCATTCAGCACAACATTAGGATTAATCGCCAGCGAAGCGAATAAAGATAAGACAATAAGGCTGATGTATAATTTTACTCTACTCAAAACAATGTCGCTCCATGTCAAATTCCAACAACCCACATTAAAAAATTATCAATGAATATATTTTCATAAATTTATTACTTTTAATTCAATTAAAAAAGTTAATGAATTATATTTATCCTATTTAATATGATAATTTTATTTAAGTATTCGGACAAATACTGAATTTAACGGTATGAGCAGCAATAAATTCATCATATTGCAAACCACCCAAACCAACCAACGACGACCTTCGCCCATCAAAAAGCTGGAAAGCATGCCATCCATAATGGTCTTGCTTTATTAGTTTTTGCATCCCTATTTGATAAGCCGTTTTTATCTGATAATTTTTAATCTTGGAAAGATACAGAGAATTTAAACCTGATTAACCAATCTAAACTAACCTAGTCAGCTTACTATAAAAGTTATGTCAAAGGCTATTTCATGAACAATATTTCCGCATTGATACCTCTGACTGCGGAGGACACAGAGCTCCTTCAGGCTTGCAGAGCAGACATCCTCCCGCGCCGCAAAGAAATCATGGATGCGTTTTATGATAAGGTTCTAGCCGTACCAGAGATGCTTGAAATTGTGGAAAGTGTTTGCGAGCGGGATAATATTAAGGCTGAAGATCTGGTTGCGCACATTAACGAAAAACAATTTGAGCAATGGGACCTCTTTTTCGAAGGTAAAAACAACGCCAAATTTGCCGCTAACGCAAGCGCAATTGGAAAGGCGCATGAACGATGCGGCCTGACCAGCGAACTATATGTAGCCTCCGGCGCAGTGTTGCTGGAAAAAATGGTCGGATTGGTTCTAAAAGACAGCAGCAGTATTGAATTTAAAAAGGTTCAAGCCATCATCCGAATGTTTTTCATAGAATTATCTTATTCTATCGAGGAATACGATAACGTCACCTCGGAGAAGGCTGCCGACAAAGCCTTGGAAAATATGTTTGAAGACTTCGACAATGAAGTTGGAAAACAATTTGAAAAAATTGTTAGCTCCTCTCACACGCTAACCGAAAGCGCGACGGCTTCTCTTAAAATTGCTGATCAAAGTTCAAGCGAGTGCGGCGTAACCTTGGAAAAAATGGTTGAGCTAACCAGCATAGTCGGAAACATGAACAATATTATCGAGGGATTAGATAGCTTCGTTAATGTCATCGAGGATGTGTCCAAGAAAACGCGGCTTTTGGCATTAAACGCCACAATCGAAGCTGCTCGAGCTGGTGATTATGGTCGAGGATTTTCCGTTGTTGCCTCAGAGATCAAAGACCTAGCCGACCAAGCAGCCAAAGCAACAGATCAGATAGCGAACGAATCCACAAACACCTCTACACTGATCAATGAAGCGATTGGGTCAATTTCTGATGCAGACCAGCGCATAAAAGATTTATCTTCTTTGAGCAACAAATTGTCGGCTGATATTGATCAACAATGCAATGCGACAAATCAGATCAGCGCAGACTTACAAAATACCAAGGCAAATATTGAACAGATGAAGCAACGGATATTGTCGAATACATAAGGGGTCTTTTTCAAACACACGTCGTCGTTTTTAATAAACTCCGCTCACGCGCCAGTGCCCGCCCCTTGTGGGGCAGAGGCTCTTTTGTTAGCCGCGCTTTGCTTTTTTACCGCTGCGCTTTTCATCTTTACCGCTGCGCTTTTCATCGCGTACTTTATTACTGTTGCCGAACTTTGCTTTTCTAAGCTCTTCAACGAGTGGCTCAATGGCGCCTTCATGCTTTCCATTAAGATTTCCGCCTACAGATCCTCCGGCCGAAACATTCAGCGACGACAAGAAGAACATAGTAATAAGAACTGTAATAAACCGCATAATCTTTTCTCCTAAGTTGAGCGGGTAGCCTCGCAGAGCATTCAAAACAGCACAATTCACAGTTCCTCACGGTTCTGTTTAAGCCTGTGATTATAAGAACGCACAGCAACCCCAGCGCTCAATCACGAGGACAGAATTAAGCCGAAGAGTGCTCGAAAATTCCATCCTAATTTCTTCAAAACAACATTCACCACCCCATCAACAAACCGTCCCAGTGTTGCTATAGTGTTCTCCTTGTAAAGATTCGCAATGTTGAACACCCATGAGCCGCCAACCTATCAAACCATCGAATGACGACCTTAGCCCGCCTGAAGGGTGGGAAGATGTGCCCGCCCATGATGGCAGTGGCATGGGGGATGAGGCTTTTGCCGCCGATGATCCAGATGGTGGTTATTTGCCAGATGAGGCGCGAATTGAAGATGTTGATCAAGCAGACCTTCCACCCGCTCACGTTCCCGCCCCCACCCCTTCTGGTGGCAGCATTACCAGCCGTGCCATGGCAGCGCGTGGTGGGGCGCAACCAAGCACGGATTATCTTAATAGCTTAAACCCTGAGCAGCGCGATGCGGTTGAAAGCCTTGATGGTCCTGTGCTTGTGCTCGCAGGTGCTGGCACAGGCAAGACCCGTGTTCT
>JBDWKL010000053.1 GCA_039973685.1 Hyphomicrobiales bacterium | reverse complement strand
GTAGTGTCTGTTACAGTAAAGCTTACTGTTTCAGATCCAACAGTTACTGATACGTTATCGCCAGTTGAAAAGGACGTGCTAGAAATGTCTAGAGACGCATCAGTGCCAGCAGTTGTAGTAGCGGCTCCAGATTGTGCATTCAAGCCGAGGCTAGATGCGGCGTCTGTAAAGTCAACACCTTCAACTGTTAGGCTTGATGAACCACCTTCGTTGAAAACAACCTGAAGGTCATCACCAGAAAGAAGGTTTGTACCGTTAAATGACGCATCACCAGCAAGATCTTCGATCTGGCCAACAATTTCATCAAAAGCAGCAGCAGCTTCAGCACGAGCAGCAGGGTCTTCTGTTTGAAGAGCAGCTGTTGCTTGTGCACGTGCACTATCAACAAGATCTTCAATAGCAGAAATACCTTGGTCAGCGGCTTCAACTGTACGGATCGCTTGCTGCTGGCCGTCGAGCAAAGTGCCCAAGTCAGAAGCACGGTTGTTCAAAGCAGAAGCTGTAAAGAAAGCTGTTGGATCATCAAGAGCAGAATTTACGCGGTTACCCGTCGCAAGACGTTCCTGAGTTGATGAAAGTAGGTCAGCTGTACCTTGCAATGAGCTCAATGATGAACGAACTGCAGATGAGAGGTTAATATCAGACATTCTTGTCTTCCTTTTCTAGGTTTAAGTTTTCAGTCGCCATTCTTGGCAACACCGTGAACCTACTGAAAAGGGGAATCCATCTCCTTAAAAAGCATGGTAAAAATCGCATTTACCATCTTTAAGTTGTTCTTTTGGTTAGCGAATTCTAAATTCGTTAATAGATCGTAAAAGTAAGAATTCATTCACCAAAACGGATGGCAAAAAGCCTTGTTTTGCTTGAAAAAAAACGAGTGGATGTGAAGGATATTTTGCGTATTGAAGCTAAAGTAGGGGCGTTTTGGTGCCCGCTTACTCTGTTACCCGTGCTTCTTCTTTACTGCCGAGATATGCTCGCAAGTTAAGACGTGCTTCTTCTGGGTACTGCTGAACCACTTCGCCAGTCGATACATCAATAGATTTAAAGATGAGGGCGGCTGTTTCTCTGTCGCGTTCGAACTCACGACGAATTTCACGTTCGCGATTTTGAAGTGCGACGGAATCAAAAGCCTCAACCTGATCAAATGATGGTTCTTCTCTCGCTTCATTAGGCTGCGGGGCAGGCACTTCACGGAAGGTGAGGGAGACAGAATCCGAGCTTGCTGTCCGCTGAACCGTTTGGAACTGCGGCAAGTCAGTCGCCTGTGTTCCCCTGCTGGTGACATTCGTGTCACCAGATGGGACCGGCGCGATTATCGGGATTCTACCGATATCCATCGTACCTACTCACTCTACTGGCGCTGTTTAAAGATTGAAAAACTACAGCGCTTTACTCTTGAGGATCAAAACTAATCCCTAAAAGTTAAAGTGAGATTGGGGAAGGTGGACAATCTTCTGTTGCGAAAAAGTAGAAGAATTTCGATAAATTTTATTCAAAGTGTAGGTATTTAATTTCGCCTATGAGGACTTGTCCAGCGTTAGTCCAGGGGACGCAATTTGTGGTTGCTGGTTTACTTGTCCATAGGCACTGTATGTGGTTGGCGCCTGATTTTGCCCCATCTTCTTTGCGACGCCCTGTATGAGGTTACGTGTAACGTCACGTGCGGTTTGAAGGGCCGCAAGGTTCATCTGCAAGAGCGACTTGAAGTCTTCATGGCGGTGGCGCAGCTTTTCTAAGTTCTCTGGCAGCATGCTGTGCAAGGCTTGTTCTTGCTTGCGTGCGCTTTCCATTAGTTCGACATAGGCTTGCGCATACTCTGTCTTTCTGGACTCCAGTTCAGAAGCGGCAAAAAGTTTTCCTTCGCGCACCAAACGGGTTTCAACTTCGATCAGCTCAATCAAGCCTTCCATCGATGTTTCAAGACGGGCTAGTAATACGTGGGCATCCTCTTGGCTTTCGACAGGCATTGGGGTGCGGATTACGGGGGCTGAATAGGTCATGACTTACTCCTTACTATCGACTGTATCATTTTCAGTGGTTGCATCTTGTGTGGTTGATTGCTCACCGGTTGTTGTTTCTTGCAGTTGGATGAGTTGATCGTATACGTGATCTGCAATGCCAAGATTGGCGGAACTTTGTATGCTTTTGGCGTATTCATCTGTTAGCAGGCCAGACCATGTTTCCTCAGCAAAGCCACCACCAAATTCATTGTCTTTTGCCAAACCTTCAAACACAGGGCGAAGCAGCGCTGCTAAAAAGCTCGCTTCAAACTCATTGGCTTGCTCGCGAGCTTTTGCGTCATAGTTCGGATCATCACTGTCTGGACGGTTCAATGTCGGTGCATTGGTCGTCTGCGGTAAAAGCGGGCTTGCCAGTGTGTTGAGTTCAGACATTATAAGACCTCTATCTCCGCTTGCAGAGCGCCTGCAGCTTTGATGGATTGAAGAATGGTGATCATGTCGCGAGGGCCGATGCCTAGAGCATTTAAGCCATCAACAAGATCTTTAAGAGTGACACCTTCATTGATGATGCCAAGTTTTGCATCTGTTGCTTCATCAACTTCGATTTGTGTGCGAGGGGCCACAACAGTCTCGCCTTCACCAAATGGTGCTGGTTGGCTAACAACCGGTGTTTCAGTGACCAGCAGAGTGAGGTTGCCTTGTGCGACCGCGACTTTTGAAACTTTTACATCACGGCCCATCACAATAGTGCCCGTCTGTTCATCAATCACCACGCGGGCTACTTGATCAGGTTCGACGATGAGTTGTTCAATGTCTGTGAGCAGGTCAACAATGTTGCCATTGAATGATTTAGTCAGGCGTAACTGAACTGTTGCCGGATCAATTGGTTCTGCTGTGCCTCGGCCAATGAAGGCATTGACGGTTTTTGCAATGCGGCGCGATGTTGTGAGGTCTGGATTGCGAAGGGCGAGGCGTACTTTGCGCAGGCTTGCTAATTTGAACGGAATTTCACGTTCAACAATCGCGCCATTTGTAATGCGACCAGATGTTGGAACACCTTGCACAATGCTTGCTGCTTCGCCTTGAGCTGCAAACCCTGCAATAGCAATTGGGCCTTGCGCCAATGCATAGACATCGCCGCCAGCGCCTAGAAGCTGCGTTACAAGCAATGTGCCGCCGCGCAAGCTTCCCGCATCACCAAGCGCGCTCACGCTTATATCTATTCTGGAACCTGCTGTTGCAAACGGCGGAAGGTTTGCAGTGACCATGACGGCTGCCACATTCGCTGTACTAAAGCTTGCATCACCGACGCCAGCGCCAAGACGATTTAACATCACGCGCAAGCTTTGCTCTGTGAAGGGGGCGTTGTTTAGGCTATCGCCGGTACCGTTTAGGCCAACAACAAGGCCGTAGCCTACCAATTGGTTTTCGCGAATGCCCTCAAAATCGGCAATGTCTTTAATGCGCGAGGTTGCGTCCGCAGATTGGAGTAGGGCCATAAAGGTGAGAATGAACGCGCTCAAAAATAACAATCCAGATGCGCTTTTGCGAGCCGAATCAATGAATGCAAGTGTCGTAGTAACTACAGTTATTTGAGTGCGATGTTTAATCATGAGCGTCAATGGCAACCTTACTTATTACATTATGCGCATGTATATGCAGGGGATGTGCCAAGCTTCATCCTTATTTGTGTTTTTTGTATCCTATTGTAATATATGACTTTATTTTCTTTTTCATATATTCCAATGTTCGATTTTATTGAACTTACATGGAAAAACTTACCCAGCCGTTAACCCGTAATTAACCCTATCGGCAAAAACCTACCTTCAAGAAAAAAACGCAATCACAATAGGAATTGGTGGCAATGCGCATTGAAAACTCAGGCCCATTAGCGGGTATACGCGGCACGAAGAAGAGCGCGAAATCTGGATCGTCTTCCAGCGAATTTTCAGTATCAGAAGACGAAGAATTACAAGCAGCACAGAATGTATCGAACGCTAATAATATAACAAATTTAGATGCACTTTTATCGCTTCAAGCGGTAGATGACCCTTTGAATAGTAAGAAAAAATCCGCGGAACGTGGCTTTGATTTGCTTGATCGTCTGGATGAGATGCGGCTTGGAATGTTGAGCGGGAAATTATCACCTATTCAGGTGACAAGGTTGGCGCAGAAGGTCAAAAACCTTGGTCGTACCGGTGACGAGAAGCTTGATTCTATTCTTTCAGATATCGATATGCGGGCCCGTGTTGAACTTGCTAAAATTGGTGTTTATGACGTCTAAAGGCTAATTTTTAGGCATATATCAACAATTGCTATTTTGAAAAACTAATATACAACAGTTAGTTATGCTACTCACTGAGAAATGAGCAACGAATTTACTAATGCTTGAATTCTCTCATTGTGTGATACGAGCAACGCGACTATATTCCGGCCCATCGGGGCGCATCTGGGAGTGATTTATGACCACGGACGCAGTAGGAGCTTACAAGCCGAGCGAAGATGAGGAGTTTATGAATCCTCTCCAACTCGAATACTTTAGAAAAAAGCTTGTAACTTGGAAGAATGAAATTTTAAGCGAGAGCAAAGAAACACTCATTAATCTCCAAAAAGAAAGCCAGAACCATCCAGACGTTGCTGATAGAGCTTCATCTGAGACAGATCGTTCTATTGAGCTGAGAGCGAGAGACCGTCAGCGTAAGTTGATTGCGAAGATCGATTCAGCATTGGCGCGCATGGATGATGGTTCTTATGGCTACTGCGAAGAAACAGGTGACCCAATTGGTGTTGGTCGTCTTGACGCACGTCCAATTGCAACCCTTTCATTGGAAGCTCAAGAGCGCCATGAAAAACGCGAAAAAGTCTATCGCGACGATTAATTTCCAAGTTAGAGGCTGATTTACTTTAGCCTCACTTTGATTTTTGAACTGTGTGATAGCGGCACCCGTAGTTATGGCTACAGGTGCCGCTTCACTATTTTGGACTGCTCAAATTGGGGAGCGAGCAGGCCGGCCTTACCGTTTAAATTGGGGAGCAAACGGCAAGGGATCTTGTTGGTTTTGTGACTTAGAATGGCGCAACAATATCGACGATTTGTTGTCCGTATCCAGGTTGTTGAACATCGGTTAGATGACCGCGCCCGCCATATGAAATGCGCGCTTGTGCGATTTTCGTCGATTCGATGGTATTGTTAGGTTGGATGTCGTCCGGTCTGATGATGCCGGCGACGATTAGTTCGCGAACCTCAAAATTAACCCGAACTTCTTGTTTCCCTTCAATCACCAAATTGCCGTTTGGTAATTTTTGTACGATCACTGCCGCGATGGTTGTCGTTAGCTCTTCGGAACGTTCAATTGATCCGTCGCCATTGGTGTTGGTATTCGCGTTCAAGCTAACCACAGCGCTGGTATCACCGATACCAGGAATGAGATTGAACAAGGAACCAAGTAAGCCAGTTCCCACACCAAGGCCGCGTCCTGCTGTGCGTGTGCGGTCGGTTGTGTTTTCAAACTCGGCTTCATCATCAATGGTGACATTGATTGTTAAAATATCCCCGACGCGCCGCGCTCGACCATCCCTGAAGAAAGATTGGTCGTTTGAACGCCAAAGTGAATTGGCGGTATAAACGGCAGGTTCTGGCGCTGGCATTGGCAACGTCACTGGTTTGTACCCAGGGGAAGCTGTTGGATCGCCGATATTTGAAAGAGCAGGGGGCTTCCCAATTTCGCTGACTTTTGAGGATGAACTGCATCCTGCTAGACCGATGGGTAAAGCGAGTAAACTAGCGATTAGGAGGGTTTGTTTTGACAAAACGCGTAACATTACTGAACCTCAGTTTGGCTTGTTTGCTGGTTTGCAGCGAAAAATGGTTTGCGTGGTACGACCAGCACTTCACCAATATCGGTGACGCGGCCTCTAACAACGCGATTGGATTGTAAGTTTCTAATTGAGACGACAGCGTCTTTTGAACCGTCAGAAAGCGCGCGCCCTTGGGCTGTTAGCAGCAGACCAGGAACGGAATAAGTGATCGCAACTGGATCATTCGAGCGCACCAATAAAGGCGGGGCGAAGTCATGGTTCCGTAACACTGACCCTTGTGACAAATTGCGAACTGTCGCCATGCCAACTGCAGGCGAGGGGCTGGTTAGGCTGCTCGCGCGTACTTTTTCTTTTGGAAGGCGGGTAACAACAAGGTCACCTTCCGTTATGACGTCTTCCCGCCCCAGATCACGGGTGAGCGTTATAACACTCGCCATCTCGGTAAGGACACCACGAACGGGAACATCCCGTATTCCATTGTGGCCGGAATAGCTCAGGGTCGTTTGAAACCGTTTGTCGTTTTTGTTGAATACAAAGTTATTGATGGAAAGTGCTGTTTCTGCACGAGGGTCCGTATGAACTCTGGTTGGAATTGATGACGTTGTGATTTCAAAGTCAATTTTTTCACTCATCTGGTCAGAAATATAATGCCGTAATTGCTGTTTTGCTTCATCGCTGTTCACGATGATGCTTGGGCGGTTAACGGTGACTGATTTGATGCCATTGAGCTCAAGTTCATAGATGCCAATATCATGTGCTTCTTCCGCCACCCGATAAGCACTTATCTTGCCGGACTTTCCAATATCTGGCGCTAGAAATAGTGGCTCATCTTGGTATTCATCCAATCCCTCAAAGAGGTCACCGGCGACAACCACAGTTGAGTACACGGTGACGTTCTTTTTCAAAGAAGCGGCATTGATATTTGATGACGCGGCGAAGGCTGCCACTGTCATCAAACATGCTACAAGCTTTACTTTCGGTGATTTCATCGTATCGACCTCCGGGTCAATGGCGTGTGGTTAGATTATTACTGAAGAACTTGCCCAGCAGCCTGCATCATCTCATCGGCGGCAGAAATCACCCGTGAGTTCAGCTCGTAAGCGCGCTGTGCGGTAATCAAGTCAGAAATTTCTGCAACGGCTTCAACGTTTGAACCTTCAAGGAAACCTTGCAGCAATGTGCCAAGGCCATCCTCACCAGGGTTGCCACTTTGAGGGTCGCCACTTGCAGAGGTCTCAACAAAAAGGTTGTCACCAATCGCTTCCAACCCGCCTGGGTTGATGAAGTTGAAAAGTTCGATGGTGCCAACATTGGTAGGTGTGGAATCATTGCCAACAACGACTTCTACCTCTCCATCATTGCTGATGGTGATAGAGCGGGCATCTTCTGGAATGGTGATGCCATTGCCAACTTGATAACCATCGAGGGTAACAATTTCCCCATCTTGGTTTCGTTCGAAAGAACCATCTCTGGTATAAGCTTCTCGACCGTCAGGAAGGCTGATTTCAAAATATCCACCGCCTTGGATCGCAAGGTTTAGCGGTTGCTCTGTTTGGTCTAGAGACCCTTGGCTTAGAACCCGGCTGGTCGCGGCGAATTTTACACCTGAGCCAATTTGAATGCCGGTTGGCACCACAGTGCCTGAGTTCGAAGAGCTGGAACCTACTCGCCGCAAATCTGAATAAAGCAGGTCTTGGAATTCTGCGCGCTGTTTCTTGAAACCAGTGGTTCGAATGTTGGCAATATTATTCGCGACCGTTTGAACGTTTTGTTCTTGAGCGCGCATGCCAGAAGCGGCTGTTCGTAAAGCTTGCATCTACTTCTATCCCTATGCGTTAACTTGAACACGGCCAAGCGTACGGATCGCGTTTTCACGCAGATCATTTTGCTGGCTCATTATGCTGGTTAGTTCTTGGTATGACCGTTGAACTTCGATCATTTGTGAAATCTGATTAATCGGATCCACATTGGCAGATTCCAATGCGAACTGAGTAATGCGGGGTGTTTCAAGAGCGCGGGCATTTTCTCCTTCAAAGAGATTTTGCCCCTTGCGGGTCAACGTTTGCGGGTCGTCGAATGTGACGACGCGCAAGCGACCTATTTCGCCATTGGTAGCTGAGATCGTTCCATCACCATTAATCGTGATAGATGTATCGTCAGGATTAAATTGGATTGGGCCGCCTTGACCCAATACGGCATGACCATCGTGATTAGTGAGTTGGCCGTCTGGATTGAGGGTAAAAGAACCGTCGCGTGTGTAACGTTCACCCGCTGGTGTTTGAATAACGAAGAAGCCTTCACCCTTGATGGCTACATCAAGTTGGTTACCAGTGGTCTCGATTGTACCAGTGCCAAAATTTCCAACGGTTCTGTCATCCAGCACGAAACGCAGGTCGCGGTCGGTGGATTTAAATTCTTCAGCGCTCGCAACAGGCATGAGGTATTCCTCAAAGAGCATGTTCTCGCTCTTATAGCCGGTCGTGTTTACGTTCGCCAAATTGTTGGCGACTACGTTCATCTGCCTTTCAAGCGCACTAACGCGTGAAAGGGTAATAAGCTGTGCGTTCTCCATAACGAACCCTTTTAGCTCCCAAAATGTAACCAAGGCTCCCCAGCCCGGCTTTGCATCAACGCTCCCCAGCGTATCTGCATGGAAACCTCTTTGCATGCAGCGTGCCAACTTGTTAAGTCATTGAAAATGCTCGATTTTTGTTTTTTTAGGGTTGTTTTGAGCTAGGCAGTTTGTGCCTCTGGGTAAAATTAGTCGGCAAAAAATGCCTAGTTCGTTAGTAATCGTTAAGAAAATGCAACCTTTCGTTAACCATTCAGGAACTAAGGTTTGTTTGTGGCAAAATTCCGCTTCGATTTGGTGAGAACCTTCAGTGGAACAAAAGATTTTAAGCAGGCGGTGGCATGGCGAACGAAGCTGTTGAAGGTGATGAACTTCTTGATGATGAAGAAGGTTCCTCAGGTGGCAAGAAAAAGCTGATACTGATAATAGTGGTTGCATTGCTTCTGATCGGTGGCGGTGCGGCATTCTTTATTCTGGATCCATTTGCTGAACCAGAAGAAGTCGCTGGGACTGAAGAGAAAATTGAGGCACCTGAACCTGTGGTGTTCTTTCCTCTTCCAGCCATTACCGTTAATCTAGAAAATGTCGCTGGCCGCCAACAGTACTTGAAGCTTAAGGCAACGCTTGAATTGCGCGATCAAGGTGAGATTTCAAAAATTGAACCGTTAATGCCGCGTGTTTTGGATGCGTTTCAGGTCTATCTGCGCGAGCTTCGTACAACAGATATTGAAGGCTCAGCTGGTATGTTCCGACTGAAGGAAGAGCTGCAAAGACGCATTAATATCGCGGTTTATCCAGTTGAAGTTCGCAAAATTCTTTTCGAAGAAATTCTAATCCAATAAGTCAGGAGTTTAATCGGTTATGGCTGAGGAAGATGATTTTGAAGAAGACGATTTAGCCGCCGCGTGGGGTGAGGCGCTAGAAGAGCAGGGTGCTGAGAACGCCCAATCGCTGACGGCTCAATGGTCGAGCTTGATGGATGGCGACGACGATGAAGCTTCGAATAAAAATGCGGATCGTCTGCTCGTTCAAGAAGAAATTGATGCCCTTATGGGCTTTCGGGCTGATGAGCTTTTAAGCGCAGACCAAAATGGTGTGCGTGCGCTTATCAGTTCTGCGTTGGTCTCTTACGAGCGCCTTCCAATGTTGGAAGTGGTGTTCAACCGTCTTGTAAGATTATCCACGACATCGCTACGTAATTTGACATCAGATAACGTTGAGGTATCTCTCGATTCCATTTCGTCAGTGCGTTTTGGTGACTATCTAAATTCTATTCCACTGCCGGCAATTCTATCGGTTTTCAAAGCTGAAGAGTGGAATAACTTTGGTCTTTTGACGACCGATTCATTGCTGATTTACACGATTGTCGACGTTCTGCTTGGTGGTGGTAATTCTTCAGGTGCAGCACGGGTGGAAGGCCGCCCTTACACAGCAATTGAACTTGGTCTGGTCCAACAATTAGCTGGGCATTTGTTGAAAGATGCTCAACAAGCTTTCGAACCAGTGACACCTGTTACCTTTACTTTGGACCGGATGGAGACAAATCCAAGATTTGCAGCTCTCATTCGCCCTGCCAATGCGGCGGTTCTTGTTCGGTTGCGTATTGATATTGAAGACCGTGGTGGTGATGTTGAGCTGCTTCTTCCTTATGAAACAATTGAACCTATCCGCCATTTGCTGCTGCAAATGTTTGTTGGTGACAACTTTGGTCGCGATGTTGATTGGGAGCGCCATCTTGCAACACAAGCCAATGCTGCCGATGTGACTGTCGATGCCATTTTATTTGAAAAAGAAGTTCCACTTTCTGAAGTGATGGACCTTTCAGTCGGCGAGACCCTTCTTCTGCGCCAAGACCCAAGCGAGACGGTTGAATTGCGGGTTGGCAATGTCACCATGAGCGAGGGCCAAATTGGTCGCATCGATGATAAAGTATCCGTACAGGTGACGCGCGAGCTCAAACCACAAAAAATGACAATAAATGGCTACGAAAAAGCCATATCTGAAATGGAGGCAAGTGCAACATGACGTCTGGTATCTTTATCGAAGGATTAGTGATTGTCCTGCTGGCTGCTACCATTGTTTATTGCTATGTATTGAGCGGTAAATTGAAGAGCTTGAAGCTAGAAGAAAACGCACTGCGTTTGACGATTGCTGAATTGATGACGGCGACTGAGCTAGCTGAGCGCGCGATTAATGGTCTTAAAGTGACCTCTCACGAAAACCTAAAACATCTTGGTGTGCATGTTCGCGAAGCTGAAAAGCTTAATGTTGAGTTGCGTGCGAATTTGAGCGAAGGCGAGGAATTGGTGCATCGTATCGCTACGATTACGCAGGCAGGCTCCATTAATAAGCCGCTACCTTCTCCACGCCGTGCTGTTTCAAGACCAACCACTTCGCAACCGCGTGCCGTAAGCGAATTGGCGGCTGAAGCGACAGCCCGCATCAATGCCTTACGTCGGTCAGGGAGCTAATCATGCGCCTATTGCAATTATGTGCTGTTGCAGCTTTTGCTCTCTTGTCCATTAAATTGATTGCTCTGGCTGCCAGTGGCGCTTTCGATGACATCGCAGTTTCTTCTGCAAGCGCACAAGATGCTGATAAAAAAGACGCCGATGCTGAAGCAGAAAAAAAGCCTGCAAAGAAAGAAAAGCCGGCGCCTCGTGATGTAACTGCTGACCTAGGCGCTGATAAAAGCAGCCGGGATGCTTTGGTCAATCGATTAGGTGACCGTCGGGAGGCGTTGGAAACGCGTGAGCGCGATCTGAAACTGCGCGAGGAGCTTCTTGCTGCAGCAGAAAAACGATTAAAAGCGCAAATCAAAAACCTCAAAAAGCAAAAAGAAGACGACGAAGGACCAGAGGGTAAATCCAGTAAACAAAGCGCCAAAGACTTGGTGATCATTTATGAAAGCATGAAGCCAAAAGATGCAGCGAAGATATTCAACGCTCTATCGTTGAACGTACTCTATAGTTTGGCGACTTCTATGAACCCTCGCAAAATGTCGGCGGTGCTTGCTGAGATGGATGTAAAGGCTGCTGAGCGCCTTACAGTGGAGATGGCTGCGCAGTCAATTTCTAAAAATTCAGCGCGAGATAAAAGAAAACTCCAAAAAATCGGCGGGTAATCGCCCATTAACCAACGGCTGCTAGTGTTGCGCTAAGAGTATCTAAGCGTGGCGTATCATGTTGTTGTATCGAGTTCGAGCAAACGCTTATCAAAGCAATCGTAAAGGCGGGGCAGTTTTTGTCTGGTCGTTGCTTCTTATTATCTTTTTTCTGTTTCAATCGGTAACCGCTTTTGCGCAGATTTCTGTGCCATTAAAAACGAACGTTACCGTGAGCACCAAGAATGGCCATGGTCGTTTAGCTATTCAGCTTCGAAACCGAACTAAATTCATCAAACACAGTATCTCAACAGATGACAACGTTCTGGTTATTCGCCTGAGCGAACCGTTGGAAATCGATGTTGAACGGCATGTGCGTGGTCTTTCTGATTATGTTTTGGTTGGACGTCGTGATCCAGAGGGTGGGGTACTGAGGTTCGCACTAAATGTCGGCGTTCGCGTTAATACGATGGCGGCGGGCGAACATTTGTTTGTCGATTTCCTACCGGGCAATTGGCAGGGTCCCAATCCATCAATTCCTGAAGCGATCGTTCGGAAATTAGAAAATCGCGCAGAAGATGCACTTGAACTTGCAGAACAAAATGCCATTGCTCAGGAAGAAAATGGTGTTGTACCCAAGTTTGAAATGCGCGTGGGGCGTCATCCGACCTTTACCCGCTTCGTCTTCAATTGGAATGTGCCTTATAGCGCGGCCTTTAAACGTGAAGAAGATGATGCAATTTTAGAGTTTGATCGCAAAGGGACCTTCGACTTTGCACCCATCAATGCTGACTTGCCTGCGTTGATCAAGAAAGTTCAAGGGGCAACCGCCGACGATACGACCATTGTAAGAATCAGAATGGATAGAAAATCCAAAGTACGTTCATACGCAGATGGAGAATCGTACATCATTGATGTTACCCATGAAAAGTTGATTGGGAAAAATGATAACGCCGTGAATGTTCCGCTTTTAATAGGTGGCTTGCCGAGTGTGCCTGAAGGAGCGAAGGATGTTTCATTTACAGAAAATAATGGTGGCGAACGTGCGCTAGCTGAGCTGCCTGTTGCGCCACCTGCTACCGAAGATAAAGAAGAGCGGACGGGCAATGAGCAGCAGCCTCAAAGTGCCGGTAAATCTAATGAAAATCGTGAAAGCGCTCTAGAGCTGTTTGGATCTTCTGAAGATGTGACGGTTGAACAGGAACAAGCTTTGGATGGCTTGAAGGATGAGAATGCTAAACGCAATCCAGAATCTGTTGATGCCGACCAAAAGAAGATAGAAGGCCTTTCCGCCGTTGAAGCGTCACTCAATCCGAGTAAAGACGCACTTCGCCTCGTCTTCCCCTTCGAAACCGAAACACCGACCGCTGTGTTCAGGCGTGATAAAGCTGTCTGGATTGCGGTTAAAACGGACAACATCATCGACGTTTCTGCAATCGAGACGTTGTTGGGCGATTTTGTGCGCTCTATCGATGTCGTTGAAAAAGGCGAGTACAAAGCAATCCGAATTGGAATGCCAAGTGCACAGCTTGCTTCGTCTGCGGTTGAAGAGAACAACTGGGTGATTTCAATTGGAAACTCAATCATCCGTGCTTCTGAACGGCTTTCTGTATCACGTGGCGTGAATGCAAAGGGTGGGTTATTCCTCCAAGTTCCTCTGGAAAATTCTGCTGGTGTTGTAGAAATTGTTGATCCAATTGTTGGTGATACCTTGCATATCTTGTTGGCTCATGCGCCTGCCCGAGGGCTTTTGCGAGCGCAGAGCTTTGTCAAAGTTGAGATGTTGCCATCGGCGCATGCCTTTGCTGTGGCAACACTCGCCGATGATATTAAAGTCAAACGCCATAAGAAATATGTCGAGATTTTTTCAGAAACTTCATTGAATCTTTCCCCTGTAAAAAACCTTCGCTCTTCTTCGAGTGGAAAATCTGAACAGGCTGAATGGTATGATGTGCCGCTTGAATATGATCCGGCAAATTATGCGGAGCCAGCCGCTTTCCTGCGGAGAGAGGGCGAATTTATTAAGGCCGTTATTACCAGTGGAAAAGAAGATTTACCAAAAGCTCAAATGAAATTGGCGGAGTTTTATGTGGCCAACAACTATGGCCCAGAAGCGCTGGCTGTTTTGGAGCGAGCGATCAAAAGCCAGCCGTTGCTGGAGAACAAACGTCTGTTTGTTTTGATGAAAGCGGCTGCCCAAATTGCCATGGCTCGTAATGAGGAGGCATTGAATACGCTAGCGGTTGAATCGTATTCAAAAGATCAGGATGCCGCCGTATGGCGAACGATTTCGGCAGCAGGTGCGAGTAAATGGGAAATTGCTCGAAAGAATGCGACGCTTGGGCGGTCAAAATTAGCATCCTATGATGCCGATACCAAACAATCGTTCTACTTGTCGGCGGCAACAGCCGCCTTGAAACTTAATGATCTCAATGATGCGAAACGGTACCTGGGCAATATTATCCTTCGGAATGCGAAAGACCAGCAACGGGGAAAATATGAAGTGCTGCAAGGAGAATTAGCACTTGCTGAAGGGCGTCTTGAAGACGCCCGTTTTTTCTTTAACCGTGCTAACGCCATTGACGATATTCGCGTTCAAGCCGAGGCACGTTTGCACCTTGCAATGCTTAATCATGAAACTGGTAAAGCAAACAATCAAGAAACGATTGATGAACTTGAAGCCTTCGCTGCCGTTTGGCGCAATGATGATTTGGAGCTATCAGCATTAAGGTTCTTGGGTAAGGTTCTTGCGGTTGAAAAGAATTATCGGCGGGCTTTTCAATTGGTTGAGACAGCTGCGATTTCTAATAATGAATCACCCATTACCCGTGCCCTTCAAGATGATATGAAAGAGTTGTTTATTAGCTTGTTTCATGGTGGCAAAGCGGATGGACTGGATTCAGTAGATGCTTTGAGCCTCTATTATGATTTTCGCAATCTAATGCCGATTGGTCGCATTGGTGATGAGATCGTGCGTAATCTTGCCCGCCGTTTGATCGATCTTGATTTATTGCCACAGGCAGCTGAACTGTTAGAGCACCAAGTTGAAAAACGCCTAAACGGTGTTGCACGCGCTCGCGTTGCTGCTGACTTGGCGGTCGTCCAGCTTTTGGACAATAAGCCTCACCGTGCTTTGACGACATTGCAAAAATCACGCTCGGCCAGCTTGCCTGCCTCTTTGCGTCGTCAGCGTCGCTTGGTCGAAGCTTATGCCTTATCTGAGATAAACAGATTTGATGTTGCTCTTGAACTACTTGATCCATTGACTGGTGATGATGTGAATCGACTGCGTGCCAATGTGAATTGGGATGCACGCAGATGGAGTGATGCAGGGGAGCTGTTAGAGAAAGCGCATGGTGGCCGCTGGTCTGATGTTGCACCGTTGGAAGCTCATGAGCGCTTAGATATCATGCGTGCAGCGATCGCTTACTCTCTTGCAGACGATGATTTTGCTCTTAATCGGTTGAACCAAAAATTTAGTCAGAAAATGTCTGAAAGTACGGATGCTGGGACATTTGGTATTTTGACTAAACCTCTGACCAATCGTAGTTTTGAACGGGATGTCGCGGTTGATTCAATCTTGAATATCGGCACCACCGATTCCTTCCTTCGCGATTATCGCAGACGCTATTTAACGCCACGTGCGCGACTGGCAAAACCGCGTAAGGCAACGCCAAGTCCAGCTGTTCAAAACGATAATCAACCTGCTGCGCCAAAGGCTGCATCAAGTTAAAGTTTATGCGTTGAGGAATGGCAGCTAACCGCTGCTGAAGCTTCGTACCAAGCTACCTGCGACCAAGTGCCAACCATCCACCAAAACAAAGAAAATTAGCTTGAACGGTAGTGAAATCACAATCGGCGGTAGCATCATCATACCCATCGACATCAAGATGGAGGCGACCACCAAGTCGATGATGACAAAGGGCAGATAGAGCAAGAACCCAATCTCAAAGGCGCGCTTAAGTTCGCTGATCATAAAGGCCGGGATCAAGACGCGCATTTCAAGCTCTTCTGGCGTGTCGGGTAAATCCACCCCGCTCATATCTTGAAACAGTTCCAAGTCCTTTTCACGCACATTGCCTCGCATGAAGGCGTGAAAGGGTTTTGACGCGTTGACCATTGCTTCACTGAGTTCAACCTCTTCCTTGATCAATGGATCAAGGCCGGCGTTATAAGCCTCTTCAAGCGTCGGCATCATAATGAAAGAGGTAAGAAACAACGCCAGACCAATCATCACAGAGTTGGGCGGTGCTGTTTGTAGTCCAATAGCTGACCGTAAAAGGGATAAAACCACCACGATACGGGTGAATGATGTCACCATCACAAGCAGCGACGGTGCGAGGCTTAAAACAGTGACCAAAGCAATGATTTGTATGGCACGCTCGGTGACCGAGGTACCTTCATTAAAATCAATCGTAATCCCCTGCGCGTAGGCGCCGGTTATTGCAATTGTGCAAACACAAAATGAAACCAGAAAACCAATTGCACCATGGCGAAAGATTGCCGTGGATAAATTGCGAAATTGCCGTAAACGGTCCTTAAAAGGGCCTGAGTTACGATCAATTTCGTCTGTTTGTTTTGTTGTTTGCCGCGTGTTTTTACATCGCGGAAGCCACATTATCCCTTAGAGTCCCCAGCTATTTGGTTGAGAAGACGATCCATATCGTTCCCAACCTTAGCTGAGTCGCTAGGTGGCGTTATCACTGGTGTTGTTGTTTTGGGTGGTACAGCTGCTTGTTGCGGTTGTGCAGCCGGTGTTGGCTGAGGTGCTACCGGTGCTGCTGGCTTTGGCGCTGGGGCTTGTTGGGCAGGTGCTTTTGCTTGTTGTGCAGGTGCTTGTTGAACCGGCGCTGGTGCAGGTGTCGCCGGCGTGGGCGCACGTTGTGCAGCAGCTTGTGGCGCGGCACTTTGTGTAGGCGTGGGTGCTGCAGGGGTAGGGGTAGCGGCCATTCTTGCAGCTCCCGTTGGTGCTGGTGGTTGGCTCGGTCGTGGCCCTGCTGCTGAGCGATTTATGCCAGCTTCAACCAAAATGTCGCTGGTTCCACCAATCATAATGAGGTGCTCAACATTATCGCGGCGAACAAGCACGAGGCGGCGTTTGTTATCAACGGCTGCTGCTTCAATAACGCCAAGTCTGTTCTGGCTCTTGTTACCAAACATACCGCCGGTAAATGAGCGTAATACGCGCAATAATATGATGATCAATACGATGACTATTAGAAGGCCAACCCCGATGGCGGCATATGTGCCGACAGCTTCACCCAAAACGCTGTTAAACCACTCTATCATTTTTAATCCCCATTTTTCGGAAAGCTTATCTTGTGCGCAGCATCTTTCCGCCAAATAGTCATAACGCAAATAATGGACTTTCGCGCAATGGTTGTTTTTTGAAAAGCTGCAAAGTGTTGCGAAATTATCGACAAATTCTGATAAAAAACGAAATTTTAAGACTTTGTTAACTATAACTAGGCAAAAATTGCCCAGTTGGTGGTGCGTTTAGGATGATGGCTTGGCGAATTATGGTTCGCCTCCTTGCAGCCTCGTTTTATCGACATCACCTCGATTTTTGCAGCGTATTGCTGGGGAGCAACGCTATGGACTTTTTAGGTTTGCCTGTTTTTGCAGCGCTAAAAGGCAAGATGCAGTGGCATCAAGCCCGTCAAGGTGTGTTGGCTGAGAATATCGCCAATGCGGCGACGCCTGGTTATGTCGCTAAAGACATGGCTCCAATGGGCAAGGGCGGCCTGAAAATGGCGAGCGCTAATGCAACCTCTGGTTTTGCTGCGTTGGTCACCAACTCGAAACATATCCCCGCTGCTATTGCACCAACGAGCGGTCTTAGCGGCGCACGACCTTCCTCCTCTTTCGAGATTACACCAGACGACAACTCGGTGGTTTTGGAAGAGCAAATGATGAAAATTGCCGGTAACCAAATGGATTATCAGGCAGCAACCTCGCTCTATACGTCAAACCTTGGCTTGATCAGGACCGCAATCGGTCGTGGCAGCTAGGTTTTGGTAGAGCACAGATAGGACGTTCACTATGGATTTTATGAAGTCACTTTTCGTTGCTGCTTCTGGTTTGAAAGCACAATCTGGGCGCATGCGGGTGATCGCGGAAAATATCGCAAACGCGGATTCCACCGGACGCACACCAAATGCGGACCCTTATCGTCGTCGTATCCCGACGTTTGAAAGCATTTACGATACCAAAATGCAGGCAAACAAGGTTGAACTAGGCCGTGTTGAAACGGACCGCAGTGATTTTCGTACCCGCTTTAATCCCTCCCATCCAGCGGCTGATACGGAAGGGTTTGTGAAAATGCCAAATGTTGATCGATTGGTGGAAGCCGTCGATATGCGCGAGGCGCAGCGAAGTTATGAGGCAAACCTCAACGTCATTTCTTCGACACGAACCATGCTTGCAAGAACACTCGACATTCTTCGCGCTTAATAAGCCTTAGCTAAAGGAAATTTTCCATGACGGTTCCAACAACAGCTGCAACCAATGCTTATCAAGCAACAGCAAAGCTTGCTGAATCTATCGCTAACGGCGGGAATCAGGCAGGAAGTAATCCAGCATCAGCGATTGGCGATAGTTTTACAGACATTCTAGGCCAAGCGGTTAGTAGCGTTAGAGAAGGCGGCAATAATGTGGAAACACAAACATTGGCCGCAGTACAAGGTAAGGGTGACATGATTGATGTGGTGACAGCGGTTGCTGAAACCGAGGTCGCCCTCCAATCGATGGTTTCCATTCGAGATCGTGTGATCTCGTCTTATGAAGAAATTATGCGGATGCCAATCTAACGCATCCGCCCTAACGGGTTAGGAGAAGCGTGTGACAGGCCAAGAAGTTCTCGACCTTGCACAAGACAGCATATGGACGCTGCTTTATGTCGGGCTGCCGATCATGCTGACAGGTCTGTTTGTTGGTCTGATTGTCGCGCTTATTCAGGCTTTGACACAGGTACAAGAGCTTACCCTCGTCTTTATCCCGAAAATTATCGCAATGTTTCTCGCTGCGATTATTGCACTGCCATTTATGGGGGCGATAATGAACAGCTATACCGAGCGAATTTTCGAACGGATTATATCAGGATAGATGCGTGACCATTGATTTCCTGCCCCAGATTGCCTTTGCTTTCATCTTGATTTTTGCGCGGGTGGCAATGATTGCGACCTTGATCCCGACGATCGGCTCGCAATCCATTCCGCAAAACATACGGCTAGCGATCGCCCTCTTAGTGACATTGCTTCTCGTGCCAGTGGTGTCCGATGTAATTCCACCTATGCCGACCACGGTTCCGGGGTTGGCGTTTTTAATCGTGGGTGAGATTATCATCGGGTTCTTTATTGGTGGCACGGCGTCAATGCTGACGGCGGCGTTGGAAACGGCGGGTGCGACGATTGCGTTTCAAACCAGTTTGTCTGCGGCGCAAAATACCAATGTGCAAACGCAAGTGCAGGGTACCTTGGTTGCAAGTTTCCTTTCCATCATCAGTGTGACCTTGGTCTTCGCAATGAATATCCACCACCTCGCACTCGCGGCCATGCATGACAGCTACCAGCTGTTTAAACCGGGCAACTTGATGCCTGTGGGGGATATGACGACGGCTGCTGTCGATGTGTTTTCTAAATCCTTCAAAATAGGGATACAGCTGTCTGCGCCGTTTATCGTCATTGGCTTTGTTTTTAACGTGGGCGTCGGTATTTTATCGCGCTTAATGCCACAGTTCCAAGTCTTCCTCGTTTTGCTACCAGCCAACTTGCTTATTGGCTTCCTTGCATTGGCCGTGCTGATTGGCACGATGATGATGTGGTACGTTGAACATCTTCGCGATGGCCTTTCCATCTTCTTGGTCAATTAGGGGACGGGTATGGCAGAAGAAGCAGAAGATGGTGGTGAAAAAACCGAAGACCCAACCGACAAGAAATTGCGGGACGCGCATGAGAAGGGCGATGTTGCCAAAAGCCAAGAGGTCAATGCTTGGTTTGTGATGGCTGCTTCTCTGGTTGTTGTGGGAGGCTTTGCAGGCGGTACAGCCTCAAAGCTGATGGTTTCTTTTCGAGGTATCGTTGAACAGTCGGATTCGATTTCAGTCGATAGCGCGGGTTTGGCGAAACTTTGGTCGGAGATGGGTAACGTCCTTATGCTGCCCATGCTTTTGCCGATGCTGGTTATTGGCTTTGCAGGCTTGATGGGCAATATGATCCAGCATGCCCCGCTCTTATCCACGGAACCGATTACACCTAAGCTATCAAAAATTTCGCTGATTGCTGGATTTGGGCGCTTGTTTTCCAGCCAAAGTCTTTTGAACTTTGGCAAAGGCGTGATGAAGATTGTACTTGTCACCATGGTTATGGTGGCGGTGTTGTGGCCGCAGCGCGATCGCCTTGATTTGATGGTGCATACAGATTTGAACCTGCTCTTGCCGATTGTCCAAGAGATGACGGTGCAAGTGGTTGGCGCGGTCCTCATCCTTTTCACTGTTATTGCTATTGTTGATTTCATTTATGAAAAGTGGAAATGGATGCAAAAGCAAAAAATGACGCTGAAAGAAATCAAAGACGAACATAAAGCGCAGGAAGGTGACCCACAGCTTAAAGGTCGTATCCGCCAAATTCGCTTAGAACGTTCGCGCAAACGGATGATGGCGGCTGTTCCTAAAGCCGATGTTATCGTCACCAACCCGACCCACTTCTCAATCGCCTTGAAATATGAGCGCGGTATGAATGCGCCGGTGGTGCTTGCTAAGGGTGTTGATGATGTGGCGTTTCGTATTCGAGAAGTTGCCAATGACCACAAAATTCCGCTCGTGGAAAACCCACCACTCGCGCGTGCACTTTATGCGACTGTCGATATAGATCAGGAAGTGCCAGAGGAGCACTACAAGGCTGTGGCAGATGTTATTAGCTATGTCATGAAGCTGAACCATCGAGCGGCGTGGCGCTCATAAAGCACTCAAATCAAGTTGGAATTAAAAATTCCGTGAATAGCGACGATTTCACTGAACTATGGTTACGCTTTTACCGCGACTTAAAGGTTTCGCTTGCATACAATATGCCAACGAAATCAGATCGAATCAGTTGATTTTTACCTTAAAGGGCGAAGTGCCGTGAACGCCAACGAAAACAAGAATGAAAAAACCGAGTACAACTTGGTACCTGCTTATGGCGAACAGCGCATGCAGTTGAAGAAATCAGGGGTTGGTTTGCTCCTCCTGATTGGCATTCTCATTGCGGCCCTCGTTGGCACCTTCATCTATCTTGGTGAAGAAGTGGCGCGCCCATTTTTGCTATTCATTTTGGGCGTTTTAGCTGTTTTCGGTATTTTCACCTTGTTTGCAGCAGCCGTTGGTTTGTTACGCTTTGGCGAAGGTGCGCCAGTGCGCCGCCATGAATATCCGTTTTTGGAATCTTTAGAAGGTGCACACACCATCACCAACAAAGATGGCCAGATGATTTTTGCAGATCTCACCTATGCCAAACTTATTGGTGCGGTGACGGAGCAAGACATTCGCTCTGTAGAGCGGGTATTTGGTTTGGAAGAGGGGCTTTCAGAACCCATTTTCAGGCTTTCTGTTGCGGCCAGTGAAGGGCGTCCTGTTAGCGAAGAAGTTCGCTTGGAAAATGCGATTGGTGAAACAAACCAAGATACGAACGAACCGCGTTGGTACCGTATTTCGGTGCGTCCAGTGCGTTCAGCGAACAACGATAAACTTGACATGGAAGCCAGAACTATCTGGCGTGTCGAAGACATTACTCGCGATCGCGAAGACCAAGAGTTTGCCTTCCAAGAATTGCAAAATGTCATCAATTATCTTGATCACGCTCCGGCTGGTTTCTTCTCCGCACAATCTGATGGCAAGATCACTTATCTCAACGCAACGCTTGCTGGTTGGTTGGGGCTAGACCTCACTGAGTTTGAACCGGGTAAACTGCATCTTCACAGCATCGTACGTGGCGATGGCGCTGCGCTGTTGAATGCGGTGAAGGCATCTCCAGGCGAAGTGCGTACTGAGACTATTGATCTTGATTTTGTTAAACGCAGTGGCCAAAGCCTGCCTGTTCGATTGCTGCATTTGACACCGTTTAAAGCTGATGGTGCGCCAGGCCCAACGCGGACCGTTGTTCTTAATCGTTCAAATATTGAGCAAATGGACGACGCCAATGTTGATGGCGGCGCTCGGTTCCAACGGTTCTTTAATTCTGCACCGATTGCGATTGCAGGCATTGACCGCCAAGGTCGATTGGCGCGTGCCAATGCCGCTTTCATTCGTCAGTTCCAAACGGGAGCCTTGGAAGACAATCAAGTGCAACTGCTCGACCTGATTTCTGACACGGATCATGAAAAGCTGACATCCGCTATTGGGGCGGCAATGGATCAGCAAAGCGAGATTCAACCGGTTGATGCAGCCTTGACTGGCGAAGAGCAAGGCAATGCGCGTTTGTTCATCAGTGCGGTAACAGGCATCGCAGCGCAAGGTCCATCGGACCAAGAAGTGGCGGTTGTTTATGCGATAGACACCACACAGCAACGCGCGCTTGAACAACAATTTGCCCAAGGCCAGAAGATGCAGGCAATTGGCCAGCTTGCTGGCGGTATCGCGCACGACTTTAACAACATGTTGACGGCGATCATCGGGTTTTCAGACCTTATGCTGCAAAATCACGGACCGAGTGACCCGTCGTTCCAAGACATTATGAACATCAAAAATAATGCAAACCGTGCGGCCGGACTTGTTCGTCAGTTGCTTGCATTCTCACGTCGCCAAACGTTGCGACCAACGGTTATTGATCTTCGTGATGTGATTGAAGATTTGAGTATCTTGCTTGAGCGTTTGCTGGGTGAAAATGTTCGTCTATCTGTCACTCATGGCCGCGACTTATGGGCGGTGAAGGCTGACCTCAACCAGCTTGAGCAAGTGATCATCAACCTTTCCGTCAACGCCCGCGATGCGATGCCGGATGGCGGTGATCTAACTATCTCAACTTACAATCTTACACCTGCAGAGTGTGACCCACTGCAAATGAAGGGGCTGATTGCTGCTGAATATGTGGTGATCAATGTCACGGATACAGGCACGGGCATGACGGAAGAGGTCATGGCTAAGATCTTTGAACCGTTCTTCTCGACCAAAGATGTGGGCAAGGGGACAGGGCTTGGGCTTGCGACTGTTTATGGCATTATCAAGCAAACTGGTGGCTATGTTTATCCAGTCAGTGAAATTGGGACGGGCACAAGTTTTAAAATCTTGCTGCCACGCCACATTCAAGAAGAGGTCGAGGAAGAAGTTCAAGTGGTGGAGCCGCCACGTGATCTATCTGGTTCTGCCAGCATTCTTTTGGTGGAAGATGAAGAAGCCGTTCGTGCGTTTTCCGCCCGTGCCCTCCAAGCGCGCGGATATACCGTTCATGAAGCCTCCAGTGGTGTTCACGCTCTTGAGGTGATGGAAGAGGTGGAAGGCGAAATTGACCTTGTTGTCTCTGACGTTGTGATGCCGGAAATGGATGGCCCGACTTTGTTGGGTGAGCTGCGTAAAGTGCGCCCAGATTTGAAGATCATCTTTGTGTCAGGCTACGCAGAAGAAGCATTTGAAAAACACCTTGCAGAAGGGGAGAAATTCCACTTCTTGCCGAAGCCATTCTCTTTGAAGCAACTGGCGACCAAGGTGAAAGAAGTGCTGGATGGTTCTGAAGTGCTGTAAGGCTATCGCTATTCTTTAGGCGATGGAATTTTATTGCCTTTTGAAAAATTTCGTTTTAAATGGACTAGCTCGCGATGATGGCGTTGTCGCACATGAGCATGTGTTTTTGCTGCCCTAGCGCAGTTTTTTCACTGTCCTGTACGCCCGGATTTTTACCGGGTTGCTTGACCAAATGCCCGGTGCAATTGGGAGAGCATTATGCCAAATTCTCAAACACGACCTGATTTCTTTGTCTCGCATAATGGTGAGAAAGCTCGACTGCCGTTTTCTAATGTGGAATATGAAAGACGACTTAAAACTTTGCGCTCCATTATGGATCAGCAGGGTTTAGAGGCCGTATTGCTGACCAGCATGCATAACATCGCTTATTATAGCGGCTTCTTATATTGCTCATTTGGGCGCGCTTACGGCTGTGTGGTGACGAAAGATCAATGCACCACCATTTCCGCCAATATTGACGCTGGCCAACCGTGGCGGCGGTCGTTCGGTGACAATCTAATTTATACAGATTGGCGCAGGGATAACTATTGGCGAGCTGTCGCTCACGTTCTTGGCCCTCAAAAGCGGCTTGGTATCGAGGCGGACCATATGACGCTGGCAATGCGCGAAACACTGGCATCCATGCTCAATGCGCCTGATGTGATTGATATTTCATCTGCTACTATGGAAGCGCGGATGGTGAAGTCTGCTGAAGAAATTACCCTGATCACAGAAGCCGCCCGCATTGCCGATATTGGCGGGGAGGCGGTTCGTGATGCGATTGGTATTGGTGTTCGTGAAATTGATGTGGCCATGGCAGGGCGCGATGCGATGGAGCTTGCGATCTCTCAATCGTTTCCAGATAGCGAAATGCGCGATAGTTGGGTTTGGTTTCAATCGGGTTTGAATACTGATGGAGCGCACAACCCTGTAACTTGCCGCAAGCTTGAACGGGGCGATATTCTAAGCCTCAACACATTCCCTATGATCTCAGGTTATTACACCGCGCTTGAACGGACCTTGTTTGTTGGTGAAGTGGATGATGCAAGTTTGAAAGCATGGGAAGCTAATGTGGCGCTTCATGAATATGGGCTTTCACTGATCAAGCCGGGTGCCTCATGTTCTGGAATTTGCGCTGAGCTGAATGAACGGGCAGAGGAGCTTGATATTCTGCAGTACCGCTCCTTCGGATACGGCCACTCCTTCGGCGTTCTGTCCCACTACTATGGTCGCGAGGCGGGGCTAGAGCTTCGAGAGGATATCGATACAGTCTTGGAACCGAATATGGTTGTGTCCATGGAGCCGATGATTTGGTTGCCTGAAGGCATGCCGGGTGCAGGTGGATATAGGGAGCATGATATTTTGGTAATTGGCGCGCAAAGTGCTGAAAATATTACAGGTTTCCCTTATGGGCCTGAGCATAATATCATCGCTTGTTAATCGAAAAAATAGTTACATCGGCAAAGGTTTTTAGGAATGTTTGTCGATGTGACGGCTTTGTTAGGCGTTGGTTTACCTAGCTGAAATTTTTCGGTGCCCGTTTAGGCAGGTATATCTCATAATTAACTTTAAGGTGGTAAGTTCTGAGTTCTTGGGACGAGCGGTGTGGGGTCGTATCTTTTTTGAAGATGCGTCGAGTACTGCCAAATTAAAGCATTACGTTTATGAACCGAACCTTTCGACCTATCATGAAAGCCACCAAAAACGAGAACCTGGTAGGGATCGTTTCTGCTGTTTTGTTGAAAGCGTGCGCTGCAGCTTGTTCCTTTTTGTTGTTTTCTTTGGCCTCCAACACCCGTTCAGGTGATGAATTTGGTACATTCGCCATTATTTTGAGCGCAGCGTCCATGATGATGGTGCTTGCAGCCTTTGGTCAGGAAATGATGGTCATTCGCATCTGGAATGAACATGGAGCATCCAATAATTCATCGATGGTCAAGGGAGGCATCCTTTCAGGATTTTTCACTTGTTTGTTTGGCGGGGCGTTAGCGGGCATTGTTCTTGGTACTTATTTTGGGGTGTCAGAAAGTGCAGGGCTTGGCGTGGCTGTTGGGCTTTTTGTTGCCAGTTTGACCCTCTTAGCATTTACCACTCATATAGGGCGCGTTGTTTTTGGTGTTCTTGTTGGTGATGGTAATCGAGATATTCTCGTGCTGGCCCCTGTTATCATTGTATTGGGTTTGTCCCTTTTCTTCCTTGGGGATTTTTCTAACACCAGTATTTTATTCATTATGGCTGGTTCGAACTTTGTGGGCGTGATTGGTCTTTTGACCGCAGTCTACTTTAGAATCAAAAGAGATTTCCCTGCCGTTTTGGAGGCAAAAGCCGGTTACGACTTTAAAAAGTGGCGCTCTACATCTGTAAGTCTTTGGGGCGCCAGCTTGCTAGAAAGCTCTAATCAATATCTTGATGTTGTTTTGCTTGGTATCTTGATGAACCCTATGGCTGCAGGCATCTACTTTATTGCGACTAGATTAGCGAATGTATTTTTAACAGCAGCTTCTGCTATGCATGCGTTCGGTTCCAAAAAGATCCCGCATAACTATTATCACAAGCTTGAAAACGAGATGGCGCAAACCCTTAAAACCATGGCCTTTATGACGGGCTTAATTGTCTTGGGTGGTTTGTTGTGTGTCGCAGTTCTAGGTGAGTGGGCACTTGGTATATTTGGTGCTGAATATGTTGAATTTTATGGTGTGTTGATGGTTTTGTGTCTCGGCACCGCAAGCGTTACAGCGATTGGTGCCTCTCCTGTTATTTTGATGGTAACTGGATATGAGAAGAACTATCTGAAAGCGCTCGCAATTAGTGTCGCAACACGCCTTGTTGGTTTTGTGGTGTTGGTTCCTATATGGGGCATTTATGGGGCGGCAATTGGCGCAACATTTTCACTGGTGTTGATGGCTTTGCTGCTTGCAACCAGCGCAAAACGCCTGACCGGCCTTGATGGCACAGTCTTGCGGTTTTTAACGGCGACACCTGTTGTTCGCTCGTAACGACTTCATCTGATCAAATTGATAGTGCAGCTATTCTGAAACGCTACAAGCACCACCGCCAAGCACACAGAATTTCGAACAAAACGAATGATTGAGCTGCACCCGTTTGCTGCTTTCTTTCAAGGTTGAAGCGAATTCAAATTCATCTTCATAAGGAAGCAATGTGCAGGCGATAACGGCAGGTTTGTCCGCCCCTTTGCGCTTCACAACCATGCGTGAGCTTGCGCACATGATAGACTTGGGATCCACGTTCAAAATGCCCCAGCATTCGTTGGTGATTTCCGGTACTTCTTTGTTTGGTTCCATCTCAGGAAAGAGCACCAGTTGCTTGCGGCTTGATGCGTCTAATTGAATATCATTCTCAGTAAATAAGCCTGCATAGCCAGCACGAAGTTCGTCTTCATCTTCGCCCCAGCGGGTGCGGCCAGCAATGTCGATATTAAACTTGTTATGAGAGAGCCATGTGAGGCCCTTGAGCATCGGTTCCCATGTTTTGGGGCCACGTTCTTCTTCGTGCAGTTCAGGCGAATAGTGATCGACGGAGATGCGTAGCGTTAGCTGGTCGCCAAAGCGCTCGTTCAACTCAATTAGCTGCTCGGTAAAGCGCATCATAGGGCGCATGGCGTTTGTGAGGACAATCAGGTTAAATCCGCGCTCTAAGCAAGATGTCATGATCTTGAGAATGTCGCGGTTCATAAACGGTTCGCCGCCGGTTATGCCAATTTCCTTCGTGCCAAGCTTGTCGCTTTTGATCTCATCAAGATAGGCGAGAACCTCATCATGGGTGATGTAGACTAGACGATCGTTGCGGGGCGACGATTCGATATAGCAATTCACGCATTCAATGTTGCAAAGGGTGCCGGTGTTGATCCACAGCGTATCGAGAGTGTTCAAATCCACAAAGCCACGCTCTTCCCCTTTTGCAGTGATATAGGGGTCAACAAACTTCTCAGCCGGACGTTTTACAAGGGCTGTTTCCGTTGGTTCTGTCTTCTCATCGTCTTGCAACGCATCTTTATAAGTCAAATTTTCCATGAAATATTCTAGAAGCCCTTTAGTCGCTGAGAATAAGGGTTATCATTTCCTCATTATCACAAGAAGCAGAAATTGGCACAATCGTTATTATCTCACCATCAATCTAATGTCATGCACACAAAGCAGGCATTTAAGCTTAGCGCATTCAAAATTGTTCACTAAAAAGAGCCCTTTGTATGATCATCGTGCAGGCGATCGGACGCCAATCAAGTTTTGCCTCAATGCTTTAACGGCGGAGCATCATTGCGAACAACCAAAATTTATACTGATTCTCTGGCCCAATTCACATGTTTGATCGTAAGGCATGAGGCAAACGCAGGCTTCTTAGGTGTTGGCGTGTGTTTTAGAAACTATGAACAGGTTTGTTTGTCCTGAATTGCGGGGGAAAATGACCGTGAACAAAAAATGAATAAAAGTATATTAGTCCATATATTTCAATAACTTGTATGGGTGTTGTAAAATGAGAACAAAAGTGGTACATTGTTCTCAAGTCAAGCAGTGCTTGAAAAATGATTACAACCAACTTGTGTGAAAAATAAAGGGGATTATCGTGGGCCAAAATGCATTGCGATTGGTGGAAGGTACCAGCATGGATAAAACAAAGGCGCTAGATGCGGCTTTAGGTCAAATTGAGCGAGCTTTCGGCAAAGGCTCGATTATGAAGCTTGGTAAAGCGGGCACAGAACTTGATATTGAAACAGTATCAACAGGCTCTTTGGGGCTTGATATTGCGCTTGGTGTTGGTGGTTTGCCACGCGGACGTATTATCGAGATTTATGGACCTGAATCATCTGGTAAAACAACGCTTGCTCTTCATACCATAGCAGAAGCACAAAAGACGGGTGGCATTTGTGCCTTCGTTGATGCGGAACATGCACTTGATCCTGTTTATGCTCGCAAGCTTGGTGTTGATCTTGATGAACTTTTGATCTCTCAGCCTGATACAGGTGAGCAGGCTTTGGAAATTACCGACACATTGGTGCGCTCAGGTGCGGTTGATATTTTGGTGATCGATTCTGTTGCTGCTCTCACACCTCGTGCGGAGATTGAAGGCGATATGGGCGATAGTCTGCCTGGTTTGCAAGCACGGTTGATGAGCCAAGCGCTTCGTAAACTCACAGCATCTATTGCGCGCTCGCGTACAATGGTGATCTTCATCAACCAAATTCGTATGAAAATCGGTGTGATGTTTGGTAGCCCTGAGACCACAACAGGTGGTAATGCGCTGAAATTCTATTCATCTGTTCGATTGGACATTCGCCGTATTGGCGCGATCAAAGAGCGTGATGAGGTGACAGGTAACCAGACCCGCGTGAAAGTGGTGAAAAACAAAGTTGCGCCGCCATTCAAGCAAGTTGAATTTGACATCATGTATGGCCAAGGCGTTTCCAAGACTGGCGAGCTGCTTGATCTTGGTGTGAAAGCAGGGCTTGTCGAAAAATCTGGTTCTTGGTTCTCTTATGACAGTCAACGGCTAGGGCAGGGACGAGAAAATTCGAAACAGTTCCTGACTGATAATCCTGATTTGGCCAATGAGATTGAAACGGCGATCAGGCAGAATGCTGGATTAATCGCTGAAAAATTCTTGGAAGAAGGCTCGCCTGAACCTGAAGTTGACAGTCCTGATGGGGATGATTTGGAATAAAGCGACAAGCTTTTTCATGGCTCAATGTGTTCCTTGCTTAAACACATTGGCTAAACAAGAATGAGACCAGATGAACACGGGATATGCGCTATCATACGCATATCCCGTTTTCATTTGTGGTGTTGGTGCGTGTTCTTAGTGGACAAGCCCCGCGGCTCTTACTAAGAAGTAGGCCTGAGAATAGTGAGAAGAAAAATGGTCATTTGATCATTCATGATTTTGCGATCAATTGAGCAAGCAAGCTGGAGACGTAAGTGCAATGACGGGTGTCAACGATATTAGAAAAGGCTTCCTGTCTTATTTCGGCGGTGAGGGCCATGAAGTGGTCAACTCTGGACCATTGGTTCCACGCAACGATCCAACCTTGATGTTCACTAATGCGGGCATGGTGCCGTTCAAGAATTATTTTACTGGCCTTGAAAAACCCACTTACCCAAGAGCTGCAACATCGCAAAAATGCGTGCGCGCTGGCGGTAAGCATAACGACCTTGATAATGTCGGATATACCGCTCGCCATCATACATTTTTTGAAATGCTGGGTAATTTCTCATTCGGAGATTATTTCAAAGACCAAGCGATCGAACATGCGTGGAATTTGATCACCCGCGATTTTGAAATCAACAAAGACCGTTTGCTCGTGACCGTCTATCACGATGACGATGAAGCATTTAAACTTTGGCAAAAAATTGCGGGCCTGCCAGAAGAGCGCATCATCCGCATCGCCACGTCAGACAATTTTTGGTCAATGGGCGAAACAGGGCCTTGCGGTCCTTGCTCGGAAATTTTTTATGATCACGGCGATCATATTTGGGGCGGACCTCCCGGCAGTGCAGAAGAAGATGGCGACCGCTTCATCGAGATTTGGAATTTGGTGTTCATGCAATATGAACAAATTTCAAAAGATGAGCGCATCGATCTGCCAAAACCGTCCATTGATACGGGCATGGGCCTTGAACGTATTGCAGCGCTTTTGCAAGGAAAGCACGACAATTACGACACGGATTTATTCCAATCGTTAATCGCAGCATCCGTTGATCTAACCGGCGTTAAGGCCGAGGGCGAAACACAAGCAAGCCACCGGGTCATCGCTGACCATTTGCGGGCGACTAGCTTTTTGATTGCAGATGGTGTGTTGCCTTCCAATGAAGGGCGCGGCTATGTGCTTCGTCGTATCATGCGCCGTGCCATGCGCCATGCTCACTTGCTTGGTTCGAAGGATCCACTTGTCTATCGCTTGGTTCCAACGCTCATTTCTGAGATGGGGCAGGCCTATCCAGAATTGGTGCGCGGTGAAGCATTGATCACTGAAACATTGAAGCTTGAAGAAGAACGTTTCCGCAAAACATTGTCGCGCGGCCTTGGCTTGCTTGATGATGCAACATCAAGCTTCAGCGCTGGTGATGAGCTAGACGGTGAGACAGCCTTCAAACTCTATGACACATATGGTTTTCCACTTGATCTAACGCAAGATGCTTTGCGTGCCCGTGAAATTGACGTCGACCTTGATGGCTTTAAAACGGCGATGGAGCGTCAAAAAGCAGAAGCGCGCGCCTCTTGGTCGGGGTCTGGTGATGCAGCGGCGGAGACTATTTGGCTCACCCTGCGTGAACGCCTCGGTGTCACTGAATTCTTGGGCTACGAAATGGAACAGGCAGAAGCCGTTGTGACGGCCATCGTCAAAGATGGGGCAGAAGTTTCAACGCTTAATGCTGGTGATAGCGGCGCGATCATCTTCAACCAAACACCGTTCTACGGGGAATCGGGTGGTCAGGTTGGTGATCATGGTTCTGTTCGCGTTGGCGACAATCTTTTCCGCGTAACCGATACGCAAAAGAAAGCTGATGGTGTTTTCGTTCATCACGGCAAAATGGAAAGCGGTGCGTTGTCCATTGATGATGCCGTGGAGCTTGATGTCGATCATCAGCGCAGAACCCGCGTTCGGGCAAATCACTCTGCCACTCACTTAGTACACGAAGCCTTGCGCGAAGTGCTGGGTGACCATGTGGCTCAAAAAGGTTCGCTTGTCTCTGATGAGCGACTGCGGTTTGATTTCTCGCATCCAAAACCAATGAGCGAAGAAGAGCTCATCCGCGTAGAAGAAATCGCCAATAACATCATCTTGCAAAATGCTGAGGTTTCCACTCGCGTCATGGCTGTGGATGATGCGATTGAAGCGGGCGCTATGGCGCTGTTTGGTGAAAAATATGGCGACGAAGTTCGTGTCGTATCCATGGGGCTTGTGGATGAAGGCGATAAGGCAGGCGACATTTATTCGCTCGAATTATGCGGCGGCACCCATGTAAAACGCACCGGCGATATTGGTCTTGTGAAACTCGTGCAAGAATCGGCAAGCGCTGCAGGCGTTCGTCGTTTAGAAGCTCTCACAGCAGATCGCGCCCGTGAAGAATTTGGCGCACAAGATCGCCAACTCAAAGAAATTGCCTCCTTGCTGAAGGTCGGTGTGGGCGATGTATCATCGCGCATTTCAACCCTTGTTGAAGAACGCAAACGCCTTGAAAAAGAGTTGAAAGATGCCAAGAAGCAATTGGCCCTTTCAGGCGGAGCAGGGCAGACGGATGACAAGCCTGTGGACGTCAATGGAACTCAGTTTATTGGTCGTGTTGTGCAGGGTATTGCGCCGAAAGAGCTGAAGGGCATTGTTGACGAAGCCAAGCAGACGCTAGGGTCTGGTGTCGTTGCGCTTGTTGGTGTTTCTGAAGATGGTAAAGCTGGCATCGTCGTCGGCGTGACATCAGATCTAACAGACAAATTTAGCGCTGTAGATTTGGTCCGTGCAGGCTCTGAAGCACTCGGTGGCAAAGGTGGCGGTGGCCGACCTGATATGGCACAAGCCGGTGGTCCTGATGCAGAAAAAGCAGAAGCAGCTGTTGAAGCAATTCGCTTGATGCTTTGAGGTTGTTACAAAACCAACTTTCCTAAATTGAGAAAGAGACGCTAAGCCAACTGTTGAGTTGATGCATTAGAGTTATTCAGCTAACAAATAGCGCGTTGATGCATCGTCGATCTGTGAATTGTTGGAAAGTCTCGTAGGAATAGAAATGAAACGTATCGTTGTAATGAGTTTTGTCGTTAGTTCTTTGCTGTATCCCAGCATTTCATTGGCTGATTTCAAGGTTGCCGAGTTTACTTTTTTGCCAGTTAAATCAAAAAATGTGATCAAAATTAAATCGACAGTTCGCGATTCACTTAAAAAAGACCGCAGTCAAAAACAAATTGATCAAGATATTAAGTTGAGTGACAAGCAGATTGAAAAACTCATAGGCAATATCGTTTTGAATAAATAAAAACACCGCCATAAAGGCGGTGTTTTATTTTGTATATCAAAAGCTTCGGGTATTCGAAGCTGAGCTATTAGCTCATTGCTTTTTGAAGGTTCTCATCAACTTTATCAAGGAAGCCGATTGTTGAGAGCCATGGCTGATCTGGGCCGATCAACAAAGCCAAGTCTTTTGTCATAAAGCCTGTTTCAACTGTGTTGACGCAAACCTCTTCAAGAGTTTTAGCAAACTTCGCCAATTTTTCGTTCTCATCAAGTTTGGCACGGTGAGCAAGGCCACGTGTCCAAGCGAAGATGGAAGCGATTGAGTTGGTCGATGTTTCTTCACCTTTTTGGTGCTGACGGTAGTGACGTGTCACTGTGCCGTGGGCTGCTTCTGCTTCCACAGTTTTGCCGTCTGGCGTCATCAATACAGATGTCATGAGACCGAGTGAACCGAAGCCTTGAGCAACCGTGTCAGACTGCACATCGCCATCATAGTTTTTACAAGCCCAAACATAACCACCAGACCATTTAAGGTTTGATGCAACCATGTCATCAATCAAACGGTGTTCGTAGATGATGCCAGCAGCGTCAAATTTTTCTTTGAATTCTGCTTGGTAGATTTCTTCAAAGATGTCTTTGAAACGACCGTCATAAATTTTCATGATGGTGTTCTTCGTTGAAAGGTATACAGGCACATTGCGCTGAAGGCCGTAGTTCAATGAAGCGCGGGCGAAATCAACGATTGAGTTATCAAGGTTGTACATGCCCATTGCGATACCTGAAGAAGGGGCATCAAAGATGTCGTATTCTTCTTCTGTGCCATCTTCACCAACGAACTTCATGGTGATTTTGCCTTTGCCTGGGAATTTGAAATCCGTCGCGCGGTATTGATCACCAAATGCGTGGCGGCCAACAATCACTGGCTGTGTCCAGCCTGGAACCAAACGAGGAACGTTTTCGCAGATGATAGGCTCGCGGAAAATAACGCCACCAAGAATGTTACGGATTGTGCCGTTTGGCGAACGCCACATTTGCTTGAGGTTAAACTCTTCAACACGGCCTTCATCTGGTGTGATGGTCGCGCATTTGATGCCAACGCCATACTTTTTGATGGCTTCAGCCGAATCGATTGTGATTTGGTCATCTGTACGATCACGTTCTTCAACACCGAGGTCGTAGTAGTGAAGGTCCACATCGAGATACGGGTGAATGAGCTTTTCTTTGATGAATGCCCAAATGATCCGTGTCATCTCGTCGCCGTCTAGCTCGACGACTGGGTTTGCTACCTTAATTTTATCCATAATATACCTCTTTGGCGCTGCCTGCGAGGAGATGCAGGCTTGTTTCGCCCCCCCTATAACAAAGCAAAGGCTTTGCTGAAAGACCTCTTTAGTCAAAAATCTGTTGGTTCTGACGATTGGCTTTGTTAAACCCACCTCAATCTTGATCAAGGTAATGGAAATGTCAGGCACAGCAAAAGACAAAACACTGCTAACGGGCGGACCTGTGGTCATTCTCGTCGAGCCGCAATTAGGCGAAAATATTGGTACTGCGGCACGCGCTATGGCAAATTTTGGATTGTCTGACTTGCGATTGGTCAATCCGCGTGACGGTTGGCCGTCTGAACCCGCACGCAATGCGGCCAGCGGAGCGCATCATGTTATTGATAGTGTTCAGGTTTTCGAAACGCTGGAAGAGGCGATTGCGGATCTTCATTTTGTGCTGGCAACAACGGCGCGAGAGCGTGACATGAACAAAGCTGTCTCAGAACCACGGGCCGCCGCCGAAGGCTTGTTAAAGCGAGAGCAGCAGGGGGAAAAATGCGGTATTTTATTTGGTCGCGAACGTTGGGGGCTTAAAAACTGGGAAGTTGGCCTTTCAAATGAAATCGTCACATTTCCTGTTAATCCAGCTTTTGCCTCGCTCAATATCGCGCAAGCTGTGTTGTTGATGTCTTATGAGTGGATGCAGACCAAACGCGCTCATGATGCTGTGGATGTGGAAATCGGCTTTGAAACCCGCGAAATTGAACCAGCGACCCGTGAAGATATGGTTGGACTGCTTGATCACATGGTTGAGGCGCTGGACCGCGTGGATTATTTTTATCCAGAAGGGCGGCGGGAGCCTTTGACCCAAAATTTACGTCTTACCTTATCAAAAGCGAACTTCACCCAAATTGAAGCAAGAAATTTTCGTGGGGTGATTGCAGCACTGGATCGGCGCAAGACACGCGGGCAGTTGGCAGATTTAGCGGCTCTTAATAAGGATGAAGAAGAAGGCAACACGAGCGATGAGTGACGTGCAGGGGGAGGCCAAAACGGTTCTAACCTTTGATTCTGGTTTTGGCGGCTTGTCGGTGTTTCAACATCTGCGCGAAGCTTTGCCAAACTGCAATCATGTCTATGTGGCTGATGATGTTGGCTTTCCTTACGGTGATTGGGAAGAAAGTGCGCTGATTGATCATTGTGCTGAGACGATGGCGACGTTGATCGAACGCTTTAAGCCTGACATTGCTGTGATTGCCTGTAATACAGCCTCAACCGCGCTTCTGCCCGTTTTGAGAGAAGCCCATGATATTGAGTTCGTTGGCACTGTTCCTGCTATTAAACCTGCGGCAAACCTTTCAAAAAATGGCATGATTTCTGTGCTTGCAACACCTGGCACAGTGAAGCGGGATTATACGCAAGCGTTGATTGATACATTTGCAACCCACCAAGACATTACTCTTGTTGGTTCCCCCCATCTGGCAGCCCTTGCTGATCAACATATGGCAGGTGAGCCAATTGATGAGGATGATATTTTTCGCGAGATATTGCCGTGTTTTCAGGAACAAGATGAGCGCCGCACAGATGTGATCGTTCTTGCTTGCACACACTATCCACTTTTGCTTGGCTTGTTTGAGAAATTGGCACCTTGGCAGGTGACGTTTGTTGATTCTGGTTCTGCTATTGCGCGGCGGGTGGCAGACCTTTTACCAACCTTTGATGGTAAGGCGCGGGCTCCCCGATTTGAGTTTACCTCTGGTGCAGATTTTCCCACGGGTTTGGTCGCGCGATATTCTGCTTAAATAGGGTCTTAAAACCGCCCGTTTGGTTGACATTTAAACTGAGTCCCCATATATCTCCGCCACTTGCTTCAAAGGGAGCAGGTGACCCCCGTGAAATGATGGCACCGCTGCTGGAGTTTCTGTCGTCTTTTTCTCAATAGAGAGAAGGAAAAGGAGGGCGTGTTTCTTAAAACCTAATCAAGGAAACCACGATGGCAAAGCGTGAACAAGCTAAGTATAAAATTGACCGCCGCATGGGCGAAAATATCTGGGGTCGTCCAAAGAGCCCGGTAAATCGTCGCGATTATGGCCCAGGCCAGCACGGTCAGCGCCGCAAAGGCAAACTCTCAGATTTCGGTCTACAGCTTCGTGCAAAACAGAAGCTTAAAGGCTACTACGGCAACATTTCAGAAAAACAATTCCGCCGCATCTACGGTGAAGCTGTTCGTTTGAAAGGCGATACATCAGAAAACCTAATTGGTCTTCTAGAGCGCCGTCTTGACGCGATGATCTATCGCGCGAAGTTCGTGCCAACTGTTTTTGCTGCACGTCAGTTCGTTAACCACGGTCATGTGACAGTGAACGGCAAGAAGGTGAACATTCCATCTTACCGTTGTAAAGTTGGCGACGTGATCGCAGTGAAAGAAAGCTCTAAGCAGCTTATCATGGTGATTGAAGCAACAGGCCTCACAGAGCGTGAAGTTCCTGAATATGTTGAAGCAGATCACAACAAAATGGCTGCAAGCCTTGTGCGTGTGCCTACATTGTCTGACGTTCCTTACCCAGTAGTGATGGAACCAAACCTAGTGGTCGAGTTTTATTCTCGCTAAGGTTAGACAAAACCAGAATTCAAAAAGGCCGCCTCATGGGCGGCCTTTTTTATTGCTGTCTGTTTGTGCTGAATAAAAAAAGCCACCCAGAAAACTGGGTGGCTTTAAAAGTTTTCTTAGAAGCTCGAAAGCTTAGCTAAGAGGTGCAACAGCTAGGATCACTGTGAATTTTTCGCAGTAGATGTATAGCTCTTTATATTTGCTTGTATCGATACCTGCAGGCACGGTGAATGTTGCTTCACCTTTTTTCACTGTAAGGGCATCGTGAATTTTTGAGCCTTTAGCGTATTGCTCGCCGTTACCGAAACCAATTTTGATGTCTGGTGGGTTTTTTGTAGGGTCAAATAGGTAATCGCTACCTAGAATAACTTTTGTTCCGCTACCTGATTTTTTAACAGTCACTGAACCCTTAACTTTGTAACCTTTACGGCCGCTAAGTGAACCAGTGCGTTTTGAACCTGCAAGTGCTGGTACTGAACCAGTTGTAACAGCAACAGCTGCACCAACGGTAAGACCTGCGAATTGACGACGTGTAAGAGACATGATTGCTCTCCCCTGTAAATTAGTTTCAAGTGGGTTAAATGTAGTCATAGATGAGAAATTACCAAAGCACGTGTTATGACAATTACTCACGAGGACTTGAACAGGCGTGAGGCTATGTCAATGTTGGTGATAGTCAAAGCCTGGCTTATTCCATCATTTCAACAGTTGACGATGAAGGGTGGGACTGACAAAAAGCCTTATGAGCAAAGCATTAGACCCAATAGTTACGCCGGAAACTGAGAGCATGGATGTATGCCATCCATTGTTTTTAACCGCACCGTCCTCTGTTACATTTAAGAAAGTGCGCAAGCGCCTTTTGCGGCAAATGCAAGCCGCGATGGATGATTTCGGCATGGTGCAAGAGGGTCAGAAGTGGCTGGTTTGTCTTTCTGGAGGGAAGGATTCCTATACTTTGCTCTCGCTTTTGCTCGATTTGAAATCGCGCGGCGTTTTGCCCGTTGAGCTTTTGGCTTGCAATTTAGATCAGGCGCAACCCGGTTTCCCGCAGCACATATTGCCAGCATTCTTTGAAAAATATGACATCCCAAACCGGATCGTGCGGGAGGATACTTATTCAATCGTCAAAGAGAAAGTGCCGGAGAACTCGACTTATTGCGCGCTATGCTCACGATTAAGGCGCGGCAATCTTTACAGAATCGCACGAGAAGAGGGCTGCTCTGCTGTCATCCTTGGTCACCACCGTGATGATATTTTGGAAACCTTCTTCCTCAATCTCTTCCACGGCGGGCGTTTGGCCTCCATGCCGCCAAAGCTTGTGAATGATGAAGGCGATCTCTTTGTGATGCGCCCGCTTTCTTATTGTGCGGAGGAAGATATTGAGAAGTTTTCTAACGGCATGGAATTCCCCATCATCCCGTGTGACCTCTGTGGCTCGCAAGATGGGCTGCAACGCAATCTCATGAAGCAAATGCTGAGTGACATTGAAGCGAAGATGCCAGGCCGCAAAGACGTGATGATCCGAGCCCTCACCAATGCCCGCCCGTCACATTTACTGGACCGGAAGCTGTTTGATTTCGCGGGGCTGTCTTTGGATGGATTGGCGAAAGGTGAGGCGGCTGAGTGAGAACTTGCTCAAGTAATGTTTAAGCCCGCAACATCACATCATGCACTGCATTGGTTAGTTTGCTTATATCTTCAGGGCTGAGGCGGGCGAGATTGACCCGTCCACCACTGACAACATGAATTCCATGATCACGCGTCAGCGCGATTTCTTGTGGCTTGGTAAGCGGCAACAGGGAGAACATGCCCGATTGCTCCGCAATGTAAGACAATGTGTCCGTTCCAAAGGTATCACGCTCTTTAGCACTCACCTCTTGGCGCACCTTTGCTACTCTTACGCGCATCAAATCAAGTTCTTCAAGCCAGAGTTTCTTTAAATCTTGATCTTGCAAGATCGTGCGCACCACAGATGGCCCATGATCTGGCGCATGAGACGCCCCAGATCGCACGATGGCAGATACGGCGCGTTCAACGCGGGCTCGGTCGGCGTTTTTTGTTTTGATGAACAAAGCGCCTGCACGGTCTCGGTAGATGCCAAAGGATTTCGACAAGGTGATGCAAATGATACATTCGGGAAACCTTGCCGCGATTTTACGGGCCATGGTGCAGTCAGCTTCGAAGTTTTGCCCAAAACCTAGGTAGGCCAAATCAATCCATGGGATGATGCCCTTTGCCTCTAACAAGTCCAGTACTGTATCAAATTGCTCAGCCGTCATGTCCGCGCCGGTCGGGTTGTGACATACCCCTTGCATCAAAAATACATCGTCCGATTTAGCTGCTTTGAAACCGTCTAGCATTTGCTCAAAAGTGATCTTGCGTTCGATGGCATCATAATAGGGCACATGCGAATAATGTGCGCCAGCGGCATTCATGATTGGCTCGTAGTTTCCATATGTCGGGGTTTGCAACCAGATCGTGGGTTTTTGCGGCATTTGAGACAAGAGATCGGCCATAACGCGCAAAGCAACCGCCCCACCAGAGGTCTGTGCTGCAACCCACTCGTCATCGTAAGCCGTGCTCATCAAGGCTTTCCCAAGCACGCTGCAATAGTCTGCATCACCAGTTAGGGCGAGGTAGGATTTGCTGGTCTGGGTTTCCATTACCTGCTTTTCAGCCAGTTTCACGGCCTTTAGAACGGGGGTTTGACCTGCGTCATCTTGGTAGATACCGACAGTTAGGTTTAGCTTATCTTGGCGCGGGTCCTGTGCGAAATAGTTTGCCCCGATCATGATTGGGTCGACAGGATAGTCCTCAACTTGATCAAACATATCTTATCCTTTTCCCAGCTCTATGGCGTGATCATGTCAGGCTGCGATGGTGGCAGCGCAAAGTGTCGTTTGCAAAGTTAGTGGTGCCGATGAAAGCAATCTTTTCCACCCCTTAGAAACTCGAAATAACGGTGGCGCCGACGGAGGCAAATTTATCCATATTCATAAGCGCCTGTGGTGCATCGTTTATCCCGATTTTGTCTCCCACCAGCTGAGCTGGATCCAGCTTGCCGCTTTTGACCATATCCAGCATCGCCCCATAGCGGTGCGCTTGCATTCCGTGGGATCCCAAAATTTCAATCTCTTGCCCAACAATTTTAGGCATCGGCACATTGGGGGTGGAATGCTCGCCCAACATCAAACCGACCTGAATGTGTTTGCCTCTAGGGCGCAGGCAAAGGATTGAATTGGTCATTGTTGTTGGGTGGCCTAGTGCATCTAACGATACATGGGCACCGCCCTTTGTTACATCGTGTATTGCTGGTGCAACATCTTCCACAGCTCCGTTGATCGTGGCGACCGCGCCAAATTCCTTGGCCAGTGCAAGCTTGGCTGGATCGATATCGACAGCAATGACATTGGCTCCAATCGCATTGGCAATCATCACGGCTGAAAGGCCAACGCCGCCGCAGCCATGGACTGCGACCCATTGTCCTGCAGATACCTTGCCTTGGTCTACAACGGCCCGAAATGACGTTGCAAAACGACAACCAAGGCTGGCAGCAGTCGCGAAATCCATCTCCTCTGGCAGCGCCACCACATTTAAATCTGCCTGATGTATCCCGACATATTCTGCGAAGCTGCCCCAATGGGTGAAGCCGGGCTGTTCTTGATGCAAACAAACTTGTTGATGGCCTGCGTGACACTCACTGCATGTACCGCAACTGCAAATAAACGGCACCGTCACTCTGTCGCCAGCTTTCCAATTGGTGACATCCTTACCCACAGCAGCAATCACACCTGCCAATTCGTGGCCTGGGATGTGAGGCAGATCAATATCGCTGTCATGGCCCATCCAGCCATGCCAATCACTGCGGCAAACTCCCGTTCCTTCGACTTTCACAATAACGCCGTGTGACTGCGGGGTCGGATCATCCACGGTGACCACTTTGGGCGCTTCTTGGAATTTTTCGAACAGAACAGCTTTCATGACAGGATCTTTCAACATGTGGACTAGATAAGAAGGTTTATAATACTGAATTTAGAAATCACCTTGCTAAACTCCCCTTGTTTGTCCATGAATAGGGCAATTCATGCTATAAAAACATTATAATATAGGGATTTCTAGCTTATGTTTGAAATTGACGCTACGAACGCTCATATCCTCGACCTCTTGCAACAAGATGGTCGCATGACCAACGCAAAATTGGCTGAACAGCTTCAAATGACAGAGACCCCCTGTTGGCGGCGGCTTAAGCGGCTTGAAGAAATGGGCGTTATTGAAGGATATCAAGCCAACGTGAACCGCCGCAAACTGGGCCTTGGGGTCATGGCGTTCGTTCAAATCAGTTGCTCAGAGCACGATCAAGCCTCGATGGCGGAATTTCAACGGATTATCGAAGCGACGCCTCAAATCCTCTCTTGCCATAACACAACGGGTGAAGATGATTTCTTGTTGATTGTGGTGGCCCGCGATTTGGACGATTACAGCGCTTTCGTTGATAAAACCCTGCGGCGGTTGCCCGGTATATCGAGCATTCGCTCAAACCTATCATTGAAGGAAATGAAAGCGTCAAGCAAATTGCCCATTAGAGCTGTTAAGGCTTGAATGAAGCAAACAGCAGCTTTTTGGGGGTGCTAGATGTTTGGTCACTATGTCGCCAAAGCTTACGAACGATGAAAGCGTCTGAGTAGGGGGGCTGGGTTAGGGGTGTTAAAGTCCGCTTCGAGCCCAAGTTGGACATTCGGAAAACCAAATTTAGTTTGTCACAATTTTAATCCATTCTTTTGGATGCGTTCCTGTGTCATCCGGATAATTGAGGGTGTCAGGCCCCACAAACAAAACCTCTCCATCAAATAGTTTTTTGAGTCTAACGAATTCAGTTGCCGCAGTCTTTACTCCGCGCTTAGGCTCATCGCAACTGAGTATTGGCTCGCGATAGGAAATATTTTCCAAGTCCAACTTATCATCACGTTTATCTATCATCAGTTTTAGGTGAAGCTGGAGACCGCATTGTGTGGGTCGATATTCAGCATTGAGCATTGTGATCTTTCCACTTTTAAAAAGTTCGAGGTACTCTTCTGCTGAATAACTCCGTCTCCGTTCTTGCTCCACCGAACTATCTGACCATACAGAGTTACGCAAATCTGCTTTTAATGGTGCGTCAGTAAGAGCGCGCAGCCCAGCATCCATATTATCATTCGATATGCTCGGTAAATAACCTACGAAAAAACACATGCCATGATTACTTATTTCATCGATGATGTAATCAAATTCCTGCCAAAAGAGTTCAAAATTAAACATAATAATAATTCTTACAATAAATCGGCTTTGAGATTGTTACCAATTTGAGCAAATATGCACTTTAGAACAAAAATCGGCAACGGCAGAAAAGTCCGCATAGCCGCCATTTAGCAAACTTGTCTGATGTGATGAATTCTGCTGCGCTACTCTGGATTACTGGATTACTGGATTACTAGATTAAGTCAGGTAATGGCGAAGTAGGGAGGAACCTGCCCAATAAAAAACCCGCCGAAAGGCGGGTTTTTAAATTCGATAGCTAAGCCAGCGTTACGCCGTTGCTTGGCCTTCCATAGGGATGCCTTGTTCTTCTAGGTAGCTTTGAAGCTCGCCTGCTTGGAACATTTCACGGATAATGTCGCAGCCGCCTACAAACTCACCTTTGATGTAGAGCTGTGGAACGGTTGGCCAGTTTGAGAAATCTTTGATGCCTTGGCGAAGGTCATCGTCTTCCAACACGTTAATGCCTTTGTAATCAGTGCCGAGATAGTCCAAAATTTGGATGACTTGGCCAGAAAATCCGCATTGTGGGAAGTTCGGGGTGCCCTTCATGAAAAGCACCATGTCGTTTGCTTTCACTTCGCCTTCGATGAATTCTTTCATTTCGATCTCCTTGGAGTCGTCGTTTTGTGTCTATCTACTACTTGGGTGCACTTGTCTGTAATGCAAGGGCGTGCAGGACGCCACCCATATTTCCTTTAAGCGCATCATAAACCAGTTGGTGCTGTTGCACACGGGTTTTGCCCTTAAACGCTTCGGAGACCACATTAGCACGATAATGATCACCATCACCTGCTAAATCCTCTATCACGATCTCGGCATCAGGAAGCGCTTCCTTGATCATGCTCTCAATATCAGCCGCACTCATTGGCATTGAAACGTCTCCATCCGTTTTTAAAAAAGCTCGTTCAGCCCATAAATTCTGGGAACCAACCTTCATATGCTTCGCGCAAGGTTTCAAGAGAAATCGTACCACCAGCTTCAAGATTATTGCCGCCAGTCTTACCAATGGCTTCAATTTCAATGCCTGCTTTCTCAGCGGTGTCTAACACGGCATCGCGTTGTTCGCGTGTACAGGTGATGACATAGCGCGCTTGATCTTCTGAGAAGAGGGCGGTTGCAGCGTCACCGGGTAGGGTGATTGAAGCGCCGATATCGCCTTTAATTGCCATTTCAGCAACCGCAACACCAAGGCCGCCTGATGAAATATCATGGCAAGCAGTCACAAGACCTTTGCGGATGATGTCACGAACGAAATCGCCGTTTTTCTTCTCTAATTCAAGATCGACAGAAGGCGGTGGACCAAAGTCGCCGCCTGTTAGTTCACGAAGGGCTAGGGTTTGGCCCATATGCGAACCGTGACCACCGACAAGCAGCACAGCGTCATTGTCATTTTTAAAGGCAACAGTCGCCATTTGATCAACATCTGGCAAAATGCCAACGCCGGCCATGGTTGGGGTCGGCAAAATGCCAACGCCGTTAGTCTCGTTATATAAAGACACATTGCCAGAGACGATCGGGAAATTGAGAGCGCGACATGCTTCGCCAATGCCCTTAATGGCATGAACGAATTGCGCCATGATTTCTGGACGTTCTGGGTTGCCGAAATTGAGATTGTCGGTTGAAGCGAGTGGCTCAGCGCCGACAGCTGAAAGGTTGCGCCATACTTCGGCTACAGCCTGCTTGCCGCCTTCATAGGGGTCTGCTTCGCAATAGACAGGGTTTACGTCTGAGGAGAAAGCGAGCGCTTTCTTGGTATCGTTACCATCTCTATCAGGAACACGTACCACGCCTGCATCACCGCCAGGGCGTTGAGCTGAATTGCCTTGGATGTAGGTGTCGTATTGCTCATAGACCCAACGGCGTGAACTGCCATTTGCTGATCCGATTAGCTTTACAATCAAATCGGACACCGCTTGGCCTTCTGGCATCTTTACGTCAGGAATTGGCGCGGGCTTTGGTGGCTCGGTCCAAGGGCGGTCATATTCTGGTGCTTCATCGCCAAGTTCTTTGATCGGCAAGTTTGCAACTTCTTCGCCATCAAACATAATGCGGAAGCGTAGATCATCTGTGGTGACGCCAACAATCGCAAAGTCGAGGCCCCATTTTTCAAAGATTTTTGAGGCGACTTCTTCTTTTGATGGATCAAGCACCATAAGCATGCGCTCTTGGCTCTCAGATAGCATCATCTCATAAGGTGTCATGCGCTCTTCACGCACAGGCACGTTGTTGAGGTTTAGCTCGACGCCTAAATTACCACTTGCACCCATTTCAACGGCAGAACAGGTAAGACCAGCAGCACCCATATCTTGGATGGCGATCACAGCACCCGTTTTCATCAGTTCAAGACAAGCTTCAAGCAAGCATTTCTCGGTGAACGGGTCACCGACCTGAACGGTTGGGCGTTTCTCGTCAATGTCATCGCCAAATTCAGCAGAGGCCATGGTTGCGCCACCAACACCGTCACGGCCCGTTTTCGCACCGAGATAGACAACGGGAAGGCCGACGCCTTTGGCTTCTGACAAGAAGATTTTGTCCGTATCAGCAAGGCCAGCAGCAAAAGCGTTTACGAGGATGTTGCCGTTATAGCGTTCATGGAATTCAACTTCGCCGCCCACTGTTGGTACGCCGAAAGAATTGCCGTATCCGCCAACGCCTGAAACAACACCAGATACAAGGTGCTTGGTTTTAGGGTGATCTGCTTCACCAAAGCGAAGCGCGTTCATGGCAGCGATGGGGCGTGCGCCCATGGTAAAGACATCGCGCAAAATGCCGCCAACACCAGTGGCAGCACCCTGATAAGGCTCAATGTATGACGGGTGGTTGTGGCTTTCCATTTTGAAGATGACAGCCTGACCGTCGCCAATATCCACCACGCCTGCATTTTCGCCTGGCCCAAGGATGACACAGTCACCCGTTGTCGGCAGTGTTTTTAGCCAAATTTTGGAGGATTTATAAGAGCAGTGCTCATTCCACATGGCCGAGAAGATACCAAGCTCGGTAATGGTCGGCTCACGGCCAATAAGATCGAGGATACGCTGATATTCATCCGGTTTGAGGCCGTGTTCAGCAATTAGATCATCAGTAATTTCAATAGAATTTGTCACGGGGCTTAAGCCACTTTGGTAAGAGCGCTTTCAAACAGACCGCGGCCATCCGCGCCGCCATGAAAGGCTTCAATGAGGTTTTCAGGGTGAGGCATCATGCCAAGCACGTTGCCTTGTTCGTTTAATATGCCAGCAATGTCGTTGATCGAGCCATTAGGGTTGGTACCCTCAGCATAGCGGAAAGCAACACGGTTGTTGTTCTCTAACTCATCAATGACAGACTGTTCTGCAAAGTAGTTGCCATCATGGTGGGCAACAGGGCAACGCAAGATATCGCCTTTTGCGTAGTGATGAGTAAAGGCGGTGTCTGCATTTGCGACTTCGAGTTTCACTTCGCGGCACACAAATTTTAGCGAGGCATTGCGCATTAACGCACCAGGCAACAAGCCTGCTTCGCACAAAATTTGGAAGCCATTACAAACGCCAATAACTTTCACGCCTGCTTCTGCCTTTTTACGGATTGTATCCATAATAGGAGAGCGGGCAGCGATCGCGCCTGCGCGTAGATAATCACCGTAAGAAAAACCACCGGGCACGACGATAAGGTCGACATCGCCGATCTCAGTATCTGTGTGCCAGATTTTTGCAGGTTCCTCGCCAGAGATTTTACCGAGGGCGGCGATCATATCGCGGTCGCGATTGAGGCCTGGGAAAAGGATGACGGCTGATTTCATCAGTTCTCTCCTAGACCCATTCGATGGCGTAATCTTCAATCACCGTGTTGGCGAGAAGCTTTTCGCACATTTGCGCGACTTGGTTTTCAGCAGCCGATTTATCGCTTGCTTCAATGTCCAAATCGAAGACCTTGCCTTGGCGCACGCCATTGACACCAGAAAACTCTAGTGAGGAGAGGGCGCCTTCAATAGCTTTACCCTGCGGGTCCAGTACGCCATTTTTAAGCGTTACAGTCACACGCGCTTTCATGTTTCAAATCTTTCTTTTGTTATGTAACCAGACTTATGTATTCAGGCTTATGTAACCAAGCGAGGGCCTGTGCCCTTAACAGGTTCATTTTCCATCAAAATTCCAAGACGTTTTGCAACTTCACGGTAGGCTTCTAACATGCCGCCCAAATCTTCGCGAAAACGATCTTTGTCCATTTTGTCTTTGGTTTCAGTGTCCCACAAACGGCAGCTATCTGGCGAAATTTCATCCGCGACGATAATCCGCATATTGTCGTTTTCCCAATGGCGACCACATTCCATTTTGAAATCGACAAGCTGGATGCCGACGCCGAGGAAAAGACCTGACAAGAAATCATTGACGCGAATGGCGAGTGCCATCATGTCGTCTATCTCTTGCGGGCTTGCCCAACCGAAGGCCGTGATGTGCTCTTCAGATACCATCGGGTCATTCAGCTCATCGTTCTTATAATAGAACTCGATGATTGAGCGAGGCAAAACGGTGCCTTCTTCAATGCCAAGGCGTTTTGATAAAGAGCCAGCTGCGATGTTGCGAACGACAACCTCAAGCGGCACGATTTCGACTTCTTTGATCAATTGCTCGCGCATATTGAGGCGACGAATAAAGTGGGTCGGGATGCCGATGTTATTGAGATGGCCGAACACGAATTCTGAAATTCGATTATTCAGCACACCTTTGCCATCAACAATTTCATGTTTTTTGGCATTAAAAGCGGTGGCATCGTCTTTGAAGAATTGAACTAGAGTTCCAGGCTCTGGACCCTCATAGAGAATCTTGGCCTTGCCCTCGTAAATACGGCGGCGGTTTTTCATGAATTTTACCTGTCGTTTGAGCATCGTCATGCTGAACGCAAGGTGAGAATAAGTGCTCACCCAACTAAGCTGATAGTTAGTGCAAGTGGTGCGGTGATACAATCGTGAAAAGGGTAGAATTGGCCAACAATTGCGTTTGCCCGCAACTTTTTTATGTTTTGCTGGGTGAATGCCTTCAAACTACCATAAGTTATTCCTATATCAGGGGTAGAACTTACGTAAAAAGGGGTTGATATGACCGGAATTGATGATCGTGGTGACGCGTTTGAGAATAAATTTGCCCACGACGAGGCATTGCAATTCAAGGCAATGGCGCGCCGCAACAAATTGTTGGGTGTGTGGGCTGCTGAAAAACTCGGATTGAGTGCGGACGAGACTGCTGATTATGCAAAGTCTGTTGTGCGCTCCGATTTTGAAGAACCGGGTGAGGAAGATGTCTATCGCAAGATTAAAGGAGACTTTGATGAAGCGAATGTTGATGTTTCAGAAGCTGACATTCGTGCGGCGATGAGCGACTTAATGGTTCAAGCGCAAGAGCAAATACAAAACGAGGGGTGATTTTATCACCTTTAGATAAGTAAAATGCCCAGGAAATTCCTGGGCATTTTTGTTTTCGCTAAAAAGTTTTCTCAAGTTTTTTGCCAGTCTTTTCTTCAAATATACCCGGTCGCTCGGGGATTTCTTCCCCCTGCGTAAATAAGTCAGGGTCATTATCAAAATCCACTGCAGTTGATGCACATCCGGCCAAAAGAACGGAAATTAGTATCATTGTCGTGAGATTGAGTAGCTTAGAGATCAACATTTGGACTTTTCTCTCGGTGCTCAGTGCTGGTGAGTAAATTGTGCCACAATCAGTACATAAAAGAAAAGGCCCTTTTGGGGCCTTTTCCGTTGTCTTTAAAATTTAAGCTGAGAGCTTAGAATTTGATACGGCTACCTGCGATCACTACGTTGATTGCTTGAGTGTCAACCGCGGCTGCACCTGAAATATCAGCATCATAACGGATGTATGAAACGTATAGTTCAGCAGACAGGGCATCAATTTTCTGGACCAAGTTCACGTCAATCCAGTCGCCATCAATGTCTGTTACGCCAGCTGGAGCAGCTGCAGCAGTTGAGTTATCAGCACTGTAGTAACTTGCCGCAATTGCGGTTTTACCAAGGTCAGTGAGGTTACCTTGCCAGCCACCACGAACGAACCAAGCAAACTCTTCAGCGTCTACAACGTCTGAATCGCCATCGTCTGCGCTTAGAAGGCCACCAACTGCACCTGTTAAGCTAAGACCAGTTGCTTTGTGAAGGACAGAAAGTGAGCCTGAAGCAAAAGTTTCAGCATCGCGTGAGTTTGCAGCATTTTCGTTGTTGTTGCTTTCGAAATAAGCAGCTTTCGCTTTAACAGCAAAACCATTCAAATCTTTGGCAGCATAGCTTAGCGCCACATCAAACGTTGCTTCTGATTCAATACTTGCAGAAAGTTGGAAACCACCAAATTTAGGTGAGTCGTAGCGAAGGCGATTGTCACGTGACAAGCCATCAAAGCCACCAAAGATTGAACCAACGGAGAAGCCTGTTGCGCCACCGAGTTGGTCAACGAAATCTAGGCCGCCGTCATCAACTGTTGAGTCACGAACAACTGAAGTACCTGAGAGGTCTTGCTCAAAAGAGCCATCAGAGGCTGTTGCGCCTTGACCGAGAGAGAGTGAACCGAACACTTTGTCGATGAACACAACTTCAACTTTACGGAAATCAAAGTTTGGAGAATTGGAGTTATTACCCGCTGCTTCACCAAAGTCTTGATCAGTTAAGTCAATTGCTGAACTTACGTTTGTTTCAACATCAAGTTCGATGTTTGTTTTCGCTGAAAAACGATCATTCAATTTCGCTTCACCGAGAATACGGAAGCGTGAAGAAGAAGCATCGTTGTCAACAAACTGAACGCCAGAATTTTCGCCATCACTAGCAAAGCGAGCTGCTGTGTTGATTTGACCGTTCACTGTAACGCGAACTTTGTCTGTGCCGCTGCGTACAGCTTTTTTATTGCCAGGGCCGATGATTTTCTCAAGGCGCTCGATGCGCGCTAGAAGATCGTCGTCTGACAAGTTGTCGAGATCAGCTGCGCTTGCCACGTTTGCTGTGCTCAACAGCGCGAAAGATACGGCAGTACCTAGAAGCGCTTTTGTCGAAAAAATAGTCATTTGCATGTCTCCGGACATCTTAAATTTTTGAACTCTGAACAGGATCTATATAGCCATCATCTTAAGTCAGATTTGTGACACCAACACCGCTCTCCACCAAAACGCCACAAAAAAGCCAATATGTAAATGGTTGCTTGACCCTCACCAAATGGGGTCAAAGATTGAAGCCTGCGGGCAAAACGAGCAATAACTTGCGCATTTTTGTCTAGTTTTCTCTATTATTGCCTAAAAAATAGGCATATACTGAAAAAACCATTTATTTCATGAGGTGAATCTAATGATGTGATGGGAACAATGCTCTTTGGCGATTGTATTCAACGACTGCTAATTTCAGTAAAATGTAAGGTTAGTGAAAGTATGTTGTAAATAAATCACAGCATTGAGAGGCGCATTGTCTCTAAATTTGCTTTAGATAACTGGTTTTTCGCTATTTGAGCAATTTAGGGCAATAGTGAACTGAAGAAGTGATTCGTTTGATGTGAAACACGCTTTTTTTGAGGGGATTTAATGGAATATCTTGCAGATAAATTGAGGGCAGATCGGACAATCTATACATCATGGCATGGGATTGCTCATAGCGATGTCGTTGATGCGGTCGCGGCTGGTGGTCTTGAATGCGTGGTGTTGGATGTGCAGCACGGCGGCATCGACTTTGCGAGCTTATTGTCGATCATTCCCGTTGCAACTTATGGCAATTGTGCTGTTGGTGTTCGGATCGCAGCAGGGGATTATGCGTTTGCTGCAAGAGCTGTTGATGCGGGTGCTCAGTTGGTCATCGCACCGCTGGTCAATACTGCAGATGATGTGCGTGAGCTGGTGCAAGCGGTTAAATACCCGCCTCTCGGTGGCCGCTCTTGGGGGCCGGGGCGTGCTATGCGTTACACGGGGATACAAGATCCGCGCGAACAATTGGCACGTGCCAATGATCATGTGCTTGCTTTTGCGATGATTGAGACGCTTGAAGGGATTGAAAATGTTGATGAAATCATCGCAGTCAACGGACTAGATGGAATACTCGTCGGCCCTTCCGACCTATCAATTGCTCTTTCTAATGGTGAAAAATTTGATGCCTTTGGAGAGCAGTCGATGCCCGTAATTAAAATGATAGGTGAGAAGGTGAGGGCGGCAGGCAAACTTGCAGCAATCTTTTCCATTGATCCAAAAGACACAGTGACAAGTGAGAAACTCGGGTTTCGGTTGATCTCAATTGGCATGGATAAAGGATTTATTGCGAGCGGCTTAGCTGCTGCGTTGGAAGCGATCGAAAAAGCTAAAGCGTCGACATAAAATTCGCAAAACTAAGCAAGCCTTCAGGCCACGGACCTTGGCCGCTTTCTGAATTGATGTGACCGCTTTCACCGGCGTTTTCAAATTTTGAACCCCATGCATAAGACAGGTCTTCTGCAACATCGAAAGCGCAATAAGGGTCGTCGGTGCTGGCCACTAGAACAGATGGGTAGGACAACGGAGACGTAGGGGTAGGGGCAAATTCAGCCGTCTCTGGATAGTCGTCAACCAGCGTGTTCATGTCAGGGGGCGCAACAAAATATCCACCCGCGACTTTTTGGTGTGGAAACTGAGGGCTGGCGTGAATAGCCAGCATGACACCAAGCGAATGACCAACCAGAACGACAGGCTTCTCGGCTTGCTCAACAGCGTTGATTATTTGCTGGTTCCACGCTTCTAAATCCGGTTTGTTCCAGTCGGCTTGTTGGACACGTTTTGCTGATTTTAATTTGGCTTCCCAACGTGCATACCAATAATCTTCAGTGCCACCGCCAAGGCCAGGTAAGATAAGTATTTCTGCTTCTGATATCTTCATTTCATTTCCATGACCTAATATAAATGTAACTTATATTACGCTGAATTGTAGTTGTTGGTAATATTTCGTTTGCAACTTTGTGGCAAAACGTCCTTGCATTTGCGCCTCTAGTTTTGTTGAGCATGCGGCCCTAGGGGATAGCAAATGCGAGTTTAAAACTATCGTACCAATGTACGTTGTTTTTTGGAAAGCCGCGATGAAGAACTTTAAGACTTATGCACCAATTGGCACCGGATTTTTGTCGGCGCTCTTGCTTGGCTTCGGCTTATGGAGTGTCGCTCCAGTCGAAGGCAATCATGAAGATATTGCAAGTTTTGGTATTGACCAAACAACCGTCGCTGCGATTCCCGCTAGCACTGCGCCAGATACCACTGCGCGAGATAGCGTGGCCCTTGTTGCTACAGCCCCCAAAGCACCATTCGATGATCCCTTAATGAATGAAGCTGTTCGAATTTCTCATCTTCATCTCGATAAATTCGATGCTAAGTTTAACCAATGGCCTGAAGCAACATTCTGGGTTGAAGCTGTTTTAAGTGACGGTAATCGCAAAGAGCTGCTTTGGTTGAAGGTCTCTGAGCGTGTGATTGACGGATATATCGCAACGGTTGATGAGGCATTTGGCATGTCGAACATTGTGCCAAAAGGTGACCCAATTCATTTGTCGCAAGCTGAAGTCGTCGACTGGCGCATTGATAATGCAGGCACGCTTTACGGCGCCTACACAACACGTGTGCGGTTGAGCCAAGTGGCCAGCCCCGCTGCACTTAAAGTGCTTTCCCAGTTTAAAGACCTATAGGCGGCTCTAGCCAAACACCCGCTTGAAGATCGTATCTACATGCTTTGTGTGATAGCCAAGATCAAACTTTTCGCGGATTTGCTCTTCTGACAGGGCAGCAGTGACTTCTTCATCACCTAGCAATTCTTCCAAGAAATCAGCACCTTGCTCCCAAACCTTCATCGCGTTGCGCTGGACGAGGCGGTAGCTGTCTTCACGGCTTTGACCTGCTTGCGTTAGAGCAAGCAACACGCGCTGTGAATGCACGAGACCACGGAACTTGTTCATATTGGCCATCATGTTGTCTGGGTAGACGACCAACTTGTCGATAACACCAGTGAGGCGGCCAAGGGCGAAGTCTAGGGTGACAGTTGCATCTGGCCCGATCATACGCTCAACAGAAGAATGCGAAATGTCGCGTTCATGCCAAAGCGCCACGTTCTCCATGGCTGGCAAAGCCATACCGCGCACCAAGCGAGCAAGACCGGTTAGGTTCTCAGTCAAAACAGGGTTGCGCTTGTGCGGCATTGCAGACGAACCTTTTTGGCCCTTTGAGAAAAACTCTTCGACTTCTAGCACTTCTGTACGCTGCAAATGGCGCACTTCGGTTGCGAGCCGCTCAATGGATGAGGCGACAACGCCGAGTACTGAGAAGAACATGGCATGGCGGTCACGGGGGATGACCTGTGTTGATACAGGCTCAACTTCCAGACCCAAAGCCTTTGCAACATGCTCTTCGATTGCCGGATCAATATTGGCGAACGTGCCCACGGCGCCTGAAATCGCGCAAGTGGCAATTTCTTTGCGAGCCATTTTCAAGCGTTCCAAGTTACGGTCAAATTCTGCGTAAGCTTGGGCTAGTTTCAAGCCGAAAGTCACAGGTTCTGCGTGAATGCCGTGTGAGCGACCGATAGTTACCGTGTCTTTGTGCTCGTAGGCGCGGCGCTTCAAGGCTTCGAGCAGCTTTTCGACATCTGTGATCAAGAGATCCGCAGCACGAACCAATTGCACATTAAAGCAAGTATCCAAAACATCCGATGATGTCATGCCTTGGTGGACGAAACGGGCATCATCACCAACGATTTCAGCCAAGTGGGTCAAGAACGCAATCACATCGTGCTTAGTTTCGCGTTCGATCTCATCAATGCGATCAATATCAAAAGTTGCTGAGCCACCTTTGTCCCAAATGGTCTTGGCAGCACTTTCAGGGATAACGCCAGCTTTCGCGAGGGCATCACAGGCATGAGCTTCAATTTCAAACCAGATACGGAATTTGGTTTCTGGTGACCAGATCGACACCATTTCATCACGGGCATAACGAGGGATCATTGTTTTGACCTTTGGTAAGACATTCCAAGCGGGAGTGTTGGGCTATGGGGGAGTGTTGGGGAGGCTTTAGCAAAGCCTGTTGCACGTCTCAATGGCGAAAAGGGCAGTTTTTCGCCTTTTCCGTTTAATATTCATCATTTGAGCGGCTTTGATGAGAAATGAAGCAGTAAAAGGCACTCATAAGAAAAAGGCTCACGACACCTAGCGGTAGAAATAGCCGTGCCGTTGACGCTGCGAATGCATAGCCGCTGGCCAATGTATAATAGGTTAGATCCCAAGCAGCTCTGGAAAGGGGAGTGACGGCGATGTCATCAAGGAAAAACGGTAAGTTATAAAGGGCAACCGCAAGACAGCTTGCCCCGCCTGTACCAATAGTGAGCAGCATAAAGATTGCTGCAAAGCGGACGGTTAAAGGACGACGCTTGAAGAGGAACCGTTCAATCAAAATCGCAATGATCGCGCTTAAAAAGGCGGCGATTGTGACAAGAGTAATTAAAGTGACTGAACGTTGGTCGACGAAAGTGTTCCAAAACAATGTGTCGAACAGGAAAGAAAAGAAAATCAGCAAAGCCCAAATGAGGGCAGAGATAAATAGCTCAAGTCCGGGACGTCGTTTTCGTTGAGGCCGGAACTGATACGACATGTTTACACCGCAATTGCTTGTTCAGCTGCTTGGCGAATATTCTTGATGTTCTCAGCATAGGCCGCAGGGCTGTCGCCTTTGAACACGGCAGAACCAGCGACAAGAACATTAGCTCCTGCTTTGGCGCAAAGGGGAGCGGTTTCAACGGTCACGCCGCCGTCGATTTGAAGATCAATGGCGCGCTCTCCGATCATCGCGCGAAGCTCTGCGATTTTCGCAAGCTGGCTATGGATGAACTTTTGCCCACCAAAACCCGGGTTCACTGTCATCACCACAATAATATCAATGTCATCCATCATCGGGCCAATCACTGATGCGGGCGTGCCAGGGTTCAGCACAATGCCTGCTTTCTTGCCAAGTGACTTGATGGCTTGAATGGTGCGATGAATATGCGGACCAGCTTCTGCATGAACTGTGATTTGATCAGCACCTGCTTTTGCAAAGTCTTCGAGATAAACGTCGACTGGCGAGATCATCAAATGAACATCCATGAAGGCATCTGTCACCGGACGAATTGCGCCAAGCACAACCGGACCAAATGAAATATTCGGCACAAAATGCCCGTCCATCACATCCACATGAACCCAATCCGCACCACCATCAACAATGGCTTTAACCTCATCACCAAGCTTGGCAAAGTCGGCGGCGAGAATAGAAGGGGCAATCAGGATGGGTGAAGGCATGATATGGCATCCAATAAGAGTTTTGGATGCTATAACTTGAATGGAATAGGGTTGCTAGCCGAAATTGATGGATGTCGCGGCTTTCCACGAGTTAGGGAGATCGGAACCGCTTCTCGTTCATTTATATGTTCGTCACTTTCGCGAAATATCCGCCCAAATCAGTTTGTTTAATTCAGGACCAATGCTGTAATACCAGTGTGTGTGGCCTGGAATGACGAAGAGGCTAATGTCGTGGCCTGCATTGGCGAATTTGTTGGCGGTGGCTTCTGCTGCGTCGACTTTGAAAATATGATCATCATCGCCGAGGTAGAATGAAATTGGGATTTGTTTAGGAAGACCAAGTTCAATCTCGCCTAGAGAACCAGTGCCTTCAAAGCCTGCGTGGGTTGCAATGGCACGGAAGGGTAGGGATTGTTTTGCAGCTAATTTAGTAGCCAATCGTCCACCAGCAGAATGGCCGAACAAATAGACTTCTTCTTTGTCGATACGCGCCTCTTCATCTGCATGATCGATGAGACCTTGGAAAAAATCTCGTTGAGTGGTGATGGTCGACCATCCTTTGCTGTGATAGCTGTCAGGAGCGACGAGGTATAGATCATAAAGGTCGGCTGTTTCTTTCCACATATCAAGCAGCGAGACACCAGTGCGCCCGCTCCCATGTAGCAAGACGACGGTTTGATGCGGGGTATGGGCTGTCGCACTTTTTCCGAGATAAGTATGGTAGGTGCGCCTTGTGAAACCTTGTCTGAATTTGTGTTTTTTGAATTTGCCAACTGGTTCAGTGTAACCACTATAATTTCCTGATGGTTGAGGTGACGGGGAAAGTTCTTCAACCAGAACGCGACCACTCGATTCAACGATTTCAACACTTGGTTCGATAATGTCCTCAGTTGCGGCCTCAACTGATTTCTTAGCAGTGGATTCGTCAGTTTTAACCGCAGGCACGATCTTTTGTGTCGAAGGGGCAACAACCTCGCTTGTTCCCTGCGTTTGGAACGTTGGTAAGCTAAAGGGCTCTCCAGATTGTAAAACAAGCAAAACGTAGTAGGTGATTGCGAAAACCAACACGAAAAATGCTGCACTGAAGCTTGCAAATCTTAGCACTGTACTCTCACTTATAGACCAGAATTTTTTTAGAGATTACATAATAACGATTAAAATATACTGACAAAAAATAGGTTTATTATTCTAATTTTGTGTCGTTTCGTTTTTTGTTGACGATGTTAGTCATGAAAATAGACGAGGTGATAAGGCTGTGTGAAGACACGATCATGGGCTTAATGAGGGGCTTGGATGCAATGCCTTGATTAGACTAAGCTTGCTTGATGTAATTGATAGTTCCTGACTCTAGCCTTTAGTTTTTTAGGAGCAACCCGTTGCCGCCTGCAATACCTTCTGGCGCAGGAATTGTTGACGAGGCGAAATCTGAATTAATAACGATATCTGGACCGCTGCCGATGGTAATGCGCCTAGCGACGATGGCTGTCCAATTAGATTGTTGGCCAACACGACTTCTCCCATCAATGAAAAGAGTTCCGTTGGGCAGGTAGGTAACCCCTTCAAACTTTTCTGCGTCTTGGCTGCGAATTGTGAAACTGCGGTAGAGAGGGCTTGTTCTGTCTTCAAAAAATAGCACGCCAGAAAGGGGGCCAGATTCGCGCGCGCTTAGCGCAATTCGTGTATTTCTATCGAAATCGAATGTCGCGCTGTCGCCAGTAAAGTAGAAACTTACATCCTCTCCGATGATGGCTCCATTTCCTTGTACAACCAAGGGGCCATCTTTGATGATGTATTCGCCCGGAGCTAAATTAGCTGTTAAATTTGGCCCTATGTAAAGGCCACCGCAATATACCCCCGGGTTCAATGTCGAATTGCTTTTTTGAGCGCTAAAATTATTGAAATCACATGAGCCGACTACTGGCGGTGTTTTTTGTAGCAACGGATCTTCTATTACTGGTCCATCAGTTACTGGTATTGGTTGAAAGCTATTTAAAGGGCCATCAAATCCACCTGCTGTTATAACAGTTTCACCTTCTAAAGAAGCGGCTTGAATAACGGAGATGCTGTTTTCACCGGTCGAGTTTGAATGAATGATGCAATCGTTGGCTGTTATATGGCCATCTCTACCGCCAAGATCGATCGCGCGATCATTAGTTGTTTCCAATGCTAAAACGCACAAATTCGCTTTGCTCGTAAGCGTTGCGGTTGCCGAGACAGCTACCGATTTAACGTCCTTCGTAATATGTTGAAGAACGAGCGGTTCCCATTGGTAAGTTAGGTTGATTGTAACATCGGTTCTTTCATCGGAGATTATAGCATCTAGTGCAAGATCTTCTCCATTTGCTGTATTCTTGTTAGTGCTGGATATATTGGCGATCACAACATTCTTGGCATATGAGCGGATTGATTCATCACTGGATCCAGCCAGACCAAGTTGGCGTGCGCTTGCTAGCGCTGCTGCATCGACAGCATTTTGAAGCTTCGCTCGGGTTCCAGTAAGGGATGTATAATCAACAGCCATGCCAGCAGCAAACACTAGCGGCAAAGCTGCTACTGCTGCTGTTGTTGCTATCGAAGCTCTTTTGTCTGCGAAGATGTTCTTAATTGTACTGCTGCCATTACTAGTTCCAGCTAGTTGAATACCAACAAAATATTAAATTTTTTGGAATGAAGACGTTTTGTAAAAATGACCATTTTCCAAATGGGAAAATGTAGAGAATTTAAAAAAATCATTTTAAAACAATTAGTTGAGTTTTTATCGCTTGTTTTTATATTCAAATTTTCAGGAGCAGTAGTGCAATTAATTAACAGTATTGTTGTTTTTTTTGGGTTTGATTTGAAGTAACCGCGTGTAGCTTGTTAATTGAATACATGTTGATTTCATGCTCTGCAATTTCAGAGCAATATGCCATAAAATCACTCATCGGTTTGTATCAGGAACTCAATTCGCGCTTTAATTCAGCGGAACAACCGTATTATTTTCCCAGCGGTGGATGGTGTAATCGACAAGGTCTGCGTCGCCTTTTTCGTCGAATTTTATCACGCCTAAGGGTGTTTGGAATTTACCAGTGTTCATAGCGTCGATCAAAGCATCAAATTCTGTGCTTTTGGCGCGGCGCATCGTGCTTTCGATGATTTTTACTGAGCTGTAGCCACGAAGGGTGTAGCCGACAGGGTTGATTTCATTTTGTTGGAAGCGAACCACAGTGTTCTTGGCAGTGGGTAGAAAGCGTGGGTCTGGAGGGAAACTTACAAAGATGCCGTCGAGGTTTGCGCGTTTGTCGTTTTCTTCCAATATCAGTTTTGGGAACTCAGCATTAACAAGGCCGTCACCGCCGACGAAGTTGATCTTGTCGCTTAAGCTATCCAGTTCGCGGATGATTTTAGCGGCATCTGCGTGTGTGCCTCCGATGAATACAAAACGCGCACCCGCATCAACGATTTTCGATGACAGAGTTCTATAGCGTTCTTGTCCTGCCTCAAAGCCTTCGTTTAAGGCTGGTTTAATGCCCGCCTCATCCAGACCAGTGACAACCGCATCAGCAAGCGCTTTGCCATAGACGGAACCATCGTTCAAAATAACGATCTTTTCCTTAGCGCCAGCGACCGACAAAAAGCTAATTAGAACATCAGCTTGTTGAGTGTTTCTTGCAGCAAAGCGATAAGTGCCGCCTTTTTCAAGCGGGCGGTTTTCTGTGAAGGCAGGGTTTTGGCTTGCAGGCGAAATCTGAATGACTTTGTTTTCAGCATAAACGCTGGCGGCCTCAATGGAGGGGCGGTCACACATATGGCCGATGACGAAGGCGACATCTTTGCCGATCAATTGGTTCGCAACGGCTTTTGCGTTTTCCGGTTTGCATTTGTCGTCGATTGCTTCGATCACAATCTTTTCGCCAGCAATGCCGCCAGCTTCGTTGATCTCTTTGGCCGCTTGTTGAGCACCAATTTCGATTTGTTTGCCAAGGGGCGCATAGATGCCCGTTAGAGGAGCGGCGATACCAATAACGATATCGGCACGCGCAGCACTAAAGCCGCCCGCAACAACACTGCTAATCGTCATCAAACTTGCCAGTAAAAGCGCGCGCATCATGCTTTCTTGGGTCCAATCTCTTCAAGACGCTTCTTTAGCATTTGAAGGTCTTGCCATGCCAGTCGTTTTTGCGCGGTTTGGCGCAGAAGGTAGGCTGGGTGCAACGTTGCGATGGCATCAATTTTTCGTTCCCCAAGGGTATAAGGATGCTTTTTGCCGCGTAATTTCAAAATGCCGTTTGTCGTTTGGAGTAATTGTTTTGTGGCATCACCACCTAAAGGCACCAAAATGTCAGGGTTCACCAAAGCAATTTGACGTTCAATGAAGGGGCGACATAGCTCGATCTCTTGAGAGGTTGGTGCGCGGTTTCCGGGTGGACGCCACGGCACGAAGTTAGAAATATAGACGTCGGTGCGATCGAGCCCAATGGCGGCGAGCATCTTGTTTAAAAGTTCACCAGTGGCCCCAGCAAAGGGAACACCTTCAATATCTTCGTCGCGGCCCGGCGCGTCACCAACCAGCATAATCTGAGCATTTGGGTTGCCATCTGCAAAGACCAAGCTTTTGGCGGTGCGTTTTAAATTACACCCATCAAATTGTTCAAGCGCTGCGTGAAGGTCTTCTAGCGTGTTGGCTGCATTGGCAAGTTTGCGGGCTGCTTCCACATTTGCTGCATCGGGCACGGTTTGAGTGGCAACGCGGGCAGGCGCTTCGTGTGCATTTGAGGCGGGGGCACGTGGCAGTGATGATTGCTGATTTATCTGTGCATTGTTTTGTGCGGAATGATGATTCTGCGTCATTGCCGCCATTTTGGCTGCTCGCGCGTCGCGCATTTCTGCAAAACGGTCATGCGGCTGGTCATCAATCGCGCAATCCACACCATTGGCTGCGTAAAACTCTAAAAGAGCTTCCATTTCAGCGGCATGAAAGGCGTTTGTATTCACAATTAAGACCAATTCGGTTGGATATATAAAGCCAGTTTAGACTAACACTTTTTAAAAGGGCTGTAGGTCAATTAGTGTTGAAACAAAATAAAGGCTAGCGCAATGCCTGCTTTATCCGTTATTTACGAACAAACGACCTAAATTGGGAGACGAGGATGTCTGACGAGATGCCTGAACGCGAAAGCATGGATTTTGATGTTGTGATTGTTGGGGCGGGGCCTGCGGGTCTTGCTGCTGCGATCCGGCTGAAACAATTGGATGCTGATTTATCTGTTGTTGTGCTTGAAAAAGGATCTGAGGTTGGCGCCCACATTCTTTCTGGTGCTGTGGTTGACCCGATTGCGGTGGACCGTTTGCTCCCAGAATGGCGCGATGAGGCTGACACACCCTTTAAGACAGAAGTGAAAGCAGACCACTTCCTTGTGCTTGGCCCTGCGGGTTCTTTGCGCTTGCCGAACTTCCTAATGCCAAAGCTGATGAACAATCATGGCAACTACATCGTCTCTCTCGGCAATGTGTGCCGTTGGTTGGCTGAAAAAGCTGAAGCGATGGGTGTTGAAGTTTTCCCAGGCTTTGCAGCAGCAGAAGTTCTTTATGATGACAATAACAATGTGATTGGTGTTGCAACTGGTGACATGGGCATTGGTCGTGACGGCAAGCCTAAGGGCGGCTTTGAACGCGGTATGGCGTTGCTTGGCAAATATACCTTCATTGGCGAAGGTGTTCGTGGTTCGCTTGCAAAACAATTGATTGCGAAATATGGCCTTGATGAAGGCAAAGAGCCACCAAAGTTTGGTATCGGCATTAAAGAGCTTTGGGAGGTTGATCCTTCAAAGCACAAAGAAGGTCTGGTTCAGCACTCCTTCGGTTGGCCATTGGGCAACAACGCAGGCGGCGGTTCATTCCTTTATCACCTTGAGAACAATCAAGTGGCGGTCGGTTTTGTGACGCACTTGAATTATGAAAACCCGTGGCTGTCTCCGTTCGAAGAATTCCAGCGCTTCAAAACTCACGTTGCCATTCGCGATGTGTTTGAAGGTGGCAAGCGTATTTCTTATGGTGCGCGGGCGATTACTGAGGGCGGCTATCAGTCGGTTCCAAAACTAACCTTCCCAGGTGGCGCGCTGCTTGGTTGTTCGGCTGGCCTCGTCAATGTGCCGCGCATTAAAGGTTCTCACAACGCAATGTTGTCTGGCATGATGGCGGCTGAAGAAGCGGTGAAGGCAATCAAGGCTGGTCGTGCGCAAGATGAGCTATCTGATTATGAAGAAAGCTGGCGTGCAAGTGACATCGGCAAAGACCTTCATAAGGTACGCAACATTAAACCGATGTGGTCGAAGTACGGCCTTGTCGGTGGTGTGGCACTTGGCGGTTTGGACATGTGGACCAATGAGCTGTTTAACTTCTCATTCTTCGGTACGCTCAGCCATGGCAAGCCTGATTATGCGACATTGAAACCAGCGGCTGAATGCAAGAAACTTGAATACCCGAAGCCTGATGGGAAAATCTCGTTTGACCGTCTATCCTCTGTCTTTATGTCTTCAACAAACCATGAAGAAGACCAGCCTATCCATTTGAAATTAAAAGATAAAGACGTTCAGTTTAACTCAGAACTTAAAGTCTTTGAGGGGCCATCAAATCGGTATTGTCCGGCAGGTGTTTATGAATGGGTGACGCCTGATGAAGGTGGAAATCCGAACTTTGTGATCAACAGCCAAAACTGTGTTCACTGCAAAACTTGCGACATCAAAGACCCGAACCAGAACATTAACTGGACAGTCCCAGAAGGTGCTGGTGGGCCGAACTATCCAAACATGTAGGGTGGTCTGCTCTTAACAAAATGATTCAAGTTGGGCTGGCAGAAATGCTGGCCCAATTTGCTTTGGTGCTTGGAGAATTATTTTTGAGTGTAATGCTTGACGCTGGTCATAAAGGTTTCACCAAAGCCGGAAGCAAGCCAATTGCTAGCGTATGCAACCTTGTTAGGAAGGTTTGGCAGAATAAACCAAAGAACCACGAAGAAAATCAAATTGTAGATTATTGATAGGCGCAGGTTTTTCACGCTGTATAATTCATAAAATCCCGCGTCATCAAACTCTGTTCCATAGTACCAATCTGTAAAGCTGTAATCACTCGATACGATGATATCCATTTTGTGGCTATCTGAGAGGCGATCTGGGTATACATTGAAAACAGCTCGGCCAACATGGCAAAGCACGCCAGCACAAACAGCGATAAGCAGTCCAAAAAGGAAATGCCAAAAGGATACAGGGGTTTGCAGGATTTCTTCCATAGGTTGAATCTACCATAAGAACCTTTCAGTTAACTTGAGCAATAAGCTTTCTGCTTCCTTAAAGAAAAAGATCAAACTGTAACTTCACTCTTGCTCTCCTTTGCAATCCCCTTACATTGCTTTGTTCGAGGAGACCTACATTCATGACGAACTTGCCAAACTCAATTGATGAAACACTGACGTTGCTAAGTGGTGCTGACTATGTGACCGACCGCAGTTTGTCGACCGTGCTTTATTTGAGCTTGAAGTTGCAGCGGCCCTTGTTTCTTGAAGGCGAGGCGGGTGTTGGCAAAACTGAGATTGCCAAGGTGCTGGCGGAGACACTTGATCGGCCGCTTATTCGCTTGCAGTGTTATGAGGGGCTGGATGTTTCTTCTGCTGTTTATGAATGGAACTATGCGCGGCAAATGACGGAAATTCGTTTGTCGGAAGCAAGCGGCGGTGCTGATAAAACTGAACTTTCCAAAAGCATTTATTCTGAAGACTTCTTGATTGAACGGCCCATCTTGCAAGCCATGCGCGGAGAGGCGGGACGTGCGCCTGTTCTATTGATTGATGAGTTGGACCGTGCCGACGAAGCGTTTGAGGCTTATTTGTTGGAAGTGCTTTCAGACAATCAAGTGACCATCCCTGAGATTGGCACCGTCAAAGCCAATGAGCCGCCGATTGTGATTATTACCACCAACCGCACCCGCGAAATTCATGATGCGTTGAAGCGGCGTTGTTTGTATCATTGGGTGGATTATCCAAGTGCTGAGGTGGAGCTTGAAATCATCAAGCGCAAAGCACCGCAGGCCGGAGAGCGCTTGTCTGCTGAAATTGTGGCTTTTGTTCAAAAGCTACGTGAAGGCGATCTGTTTAAAAATCCAGGCGTTGCAGAAACCCTTGATTGGGCAACGGCGCTGACAGAACTCAACGAGATGGCGCTGGACCCTGAAACTGTCTCTGACACGCTGGGCGTGCTGCTCAAGTATCAAGATGATATTCAGCAAATCCAAGGAAGCGAAGCGGCCCGTTTGGTGGAAGAAGCGCGTTCACTTGCTCGTGCGGGCTAGTATCTTATGAGCGGTTTGATCCCTGATAATATTGCCCACTTTGCCCGCGCCTTACGCCGTGCGGGTTTGCCTGTTGGTCCGGCCTCTGTGGTGGATGCGGTGCAGGCTGTTGAGGTTGGCGGCTTTGGTAAGAAAGACGATCTTTATTGGACGCTTCATTCAGTCTTTGTAAAACGACGCGATCACTCGCCGGTTTTTCATGAGGCGTTTCATTTGTTCTTTCGCAAACGCGATTTAATTGAGAAAATGCTGGAAATCTTATCGCCCGTTGTAAAGGGAGATGAGCGCGAAAAGGAAAAGCCGAAGGCGGGGGCGTCGCGCGTTTCAGATGCTTTCTTCCAGCAAAACGAAAAACTACAAGACGACATGGTGCCAGAAGTCGAGGTGGATGCGCGCTTTACAATGTCGTCTAAAGATGTGCTGCGCGAGAAAGACTTTGCGCAAATGACGGCACAAGAAATTGCAGATGCTAAACGGGCCATTCAGCAAATGGTTTTGCCAGTAGATAAGCTCCGCACACGCAGGTTTCATTCTTCAAGCAAACCCATCCGACTTGATCCACGCCAAACAGTGCGATCATCTTTGCGTTCGGGTGGTGATTTGTTATTGCCCAAGTTTAAGAAGCCGAAAGAGATCGCGCCGCCTGTTGTAGCGCTTTGCGATATTTCTGGTTCAATGAGCCAATATTCGCGCATCTTCCTGCATTTCCTTCATGCCTTAAGCGAACACAATAAGCGGGTGCATACGTTCTTGTTTGGCACACGGCTTACTAATGTTACCCGTCAACTTCGAGCAAAAGACCCTGATGAGGCGTTGGCTGCTTGTTCTGATACGGTGCTTGATTGGTCTGGCGGGACACGCATTGCGACCACGGTGAAGCAATTCAATCGCGATTGGTCGCGCCGTGTGTTGGGGCAGGGGGCGATTGTCTTGCTGATCACTGATGGGTTGGAACGGGATGGGTCTGATGATTTGGCTCATGAAATGGACCGCCTGCATCGTTCCTGTGGTCGGCTGATTTGGCTCAATCCGCTTTTACGATTTGATGGCTTTCAAGCCCGCGCTCAAGGCATTCGGGTGATGCTTGAACACGTCGATGAATTTCGTGCCATTCATTCCATTGATAGTATGGATGCCCTTTGTTCGCTCTTGTCAGAACCGAAGCGATCAGGGCATGATCCACGTCATTGGTTAGCAGCTTAAGAGGGGCTCGCGGCCTAAGAGGAGCATTTTATGCAAAACCCCGATCATCTTGATGTTTTGACAATTGCGGAGCGATGGCGAAACGAGGGGCGCAATTTGGCGCTTGCAACAGTTGTCAAAACATGGGGCTCTGCACCGCGTCCTGTGGGTGCGCATTTGGTTATTGATAGTGATGGCAATTTTGAAGGTTCTGTCTCTGGCGGGTGTGTTGAAGGAGCCGTTATCTCAGATGCTATTGATGTGATTGAAGACGGCAAACCGCGTACTCTTAGTTTTGGTGTGGCAGATGAAACAGCTTGGGAGGTTGGGCTTTCTTGTGGTGGTGAAATTGCGGTTTATGTGGAGCGGGTCAGTTAAATGGAACTAAGCCTGCTAAAGCGCCTCAACGAATGCCGCGCTAACCGTGTTCCTGTGCTGGTTGCAACAAACACCACGACGCAAGAACAACGCCTGATCGAGCGGGAACAAGCCTCAAGCGATAGCGAGATAGCGCGGTTTTTATCCGGTAAATCGGGCATGGAAGGCGACGTTTTTTATGCCGCCTATTTGCCGCCTCCGCGCTTGGTAATCATCGGTGCTGTGCATATTTCACAACACATGATTGGCCCTGCAAAAGCCTGTGGTTTTGATGTAACCGTGATTGACCCGCGCACAGCCTTTGCAAGCGAGGAACGTTTTGCAGGCGTCACGCTTCATGCGGAATGGCCTGATGAGATTTTAGCAGGCGAGCCCCTTGATCGATATACGGCCTTGGCAGCGCTTACGCATGACCCGAAAATTGACGACATCCCTTTGCAAAAAGCTTTGGAAGCGGAATGCTTTTATGTTGGTGCGTTGGGTAGCCGCAAAACCCATGCAAAGCGCGTGGATCGTTTGAAAGCGAATGGATTGAGTGACCAACAAATTGAGCGGATTGATGCGCCAATTGGTCTTGATATAGGCGCTGCTAATCCCGCAGAAATTTCCGTTGCAGTACTCGGCACCATCATTGCGTCTTTGAGGGGGCGGGTGTGAACTTTGGTGAAATCGACCTAAAGCGCGCCGCAGGCTGCTATCTCGCCCACACGTTAAAGGTGGCGTCAGGCACCTTTAAAAAGGGGCATCTGCTGAGTGAAGACGATGTGGACGTGCTGCTTTCATGCGGGGTTGGTCGCGTACTCGTGGCGGAGCTTGCTGACGGCGATATTCATGAAGCAGAAGCAGCCTTACGTATTGCAGATGCAGTTCGCGGTGGGGCTGTTCGAAGAGACGAGCCTTTCACAGGACGGGTCAATTTATATGCTCGAGAAGACGGGATATTCGTTGCGAATGAGCGGTTGGTAACAAGTCTCAACAAGATGCATCCAGCTGTCACAATCGCGACCTTGCCAAATTATACGCCAGTGGAAGAAGGCCGGATGATTGGGACCGTCAAGATCATCCCGTTTGCGGCTCCTGAATCTGCCGTGTCCGCTGCTGAAGCTTTAGGCGCGATGGTGCGTGTCCATGCTTATCAACGTCAAAATGTGGTTTTGGTCGCGAGTACGCTCGACAGTTTGAAGCCTTCGACAATGGATAAGACGCGGAAGATTTTGAACGAACGCCTTAGTAATGCTGGCGCCGCGATTAGCGAAGAAATACGCGTTGCTCATGATACTAAATCCATAAGCGATGGACTGATTGAAGCTTCCAAGCAGAACCCAGATTTGATTATTCTGTTTGGTGCGTCGGCAACGGTTGACCGTGATGATGTTGGTCCTGCGGGGTTGAGCGAAGCTGGAGGGCAGCTCCACCATTTTGGTATGCCAGTAGACCCGGGTAATTTGCTGTTCTTGGGGGAACTTGATGGCTCTCCCGTAATTGGTGCGCCTGGTTGCGCGCGTTCTCCGGTTGAGAATGGGTTTGATTGGGTCTTAAATCGATTGATCGCCAATGTGCCTGTTACCCGCGATGATATTATGGGCATGGGCGTTGGAGGCTTATTGATGGAAATCACCTCAAGACCGCAACCGCGCGAAGGCGGTCTGGGTGCGAAAGATCAAATTGCGGCAGTCGTCCTTGCTGCTGGCCGTTCAAGCCGTATGGGTGAGGCGAACAAATTGCTGGCGACGATCAACGGTAAAACGCTGGTTAGCCAAGTGGTCGAAACTTTAGAGAGCACGAAGGTTGATCAAGTGGTCGTTGTAACAGGCCATGAGCAAGAGCGCATTCGCCAAGAGCTTGAAGGGCTGGACGTTACATTTGTTCATAATGAAAATTATGCCGATGGCCTTTCAACATCACTTAGGGCGGGCGTTAGTGCGCTTGGAGATGAGATTGATGCGGCAATGGTAGCGCTCGCTGATATGCCGTTTGTTGGCAGCGATGGTGTTGATGAAATGATCGCGACCTACCGTGAGCGGGACGATGTTCATGCGGTGGTCGCAACATCAAAAGGCAAACGCGGTAATCCTGTTTTATGGTCGCGGCGGTTTTTTGATGAACTATGCGATGTGCAAGGGGATACAGGTGCGCGCCACCTGATCGGCAAGCATGCCTCTGTTATTGCTGAAGTTGAAATGGGCGAGGCGGCAAGCCTTGACCTTGATACGCCCGAAGCGCTGGATGCCGCGGGCGGTAAGCTCTAGATAAACCGCAAGGCCTTTAAGCTGGTGTGCCCGCTTTTTCCGATGATGACATGATCATGTACGGCGATGCCCATTGGCGTCGCGGCTTCGATGATTTTCTGTGTCATCAAGATGTCTGCTTGCGATGGTGTTGGATCGCCTGACGGGTGATTGTGCAATAAAATGACGGCGGTTGCTGAGAGTTCCAACGCTCGTTTAACCACTTCACGGGGATAAACCGGTGTGTGGTCTATGGTGCCGACCTGTTGCACTTCGTCAGCGATCAAACGGTTTTTCTTGTCGAGGAATAAGAGGCGGAATTGCTCTTTCTTCTCATACGCCATGGCACTGTGGCAATATTCTATAAGCTCTGTCCAAGAGGATAAGATGGGTTGTTCCATGATTTGATCTTTGGCGAGACGCTGACCCGCTGCTTGGATAATTTTCAAATCGACTGCAACCGATTGCCCAATGCCCTCAACTTCTTTCAACCGCTCAATCGGCGCTGACAGAACTTCAGCTACGGTGCCGAAACGGGTAAGTAGAGCTTTGGCGATGGGTTTGGTGTCACGTCTTGGAATGGCGCGAAACAAAATCAGTTCTAAGAGTTCATAATCGGCAAGCGCTGTCGCGCCACTTTCTTTGAAGCGGTCTCTTAAACGGTCGCGATGGCCAGAGTAATGCGGCTTAGGTTTTATCGTTTTTTCAGAAAGGACGGGGTTGGCTTCTTCAAAGCCAGATAGTTGCGGTTCGTCCTTTTTATCCCCCCCCATCATGATCTCAGCTCACATAAGGCGGCTTGTCATAGCCTTTGGGGGATTTGGTGAAGATACGAACGCCATCTTCTGTAACGCCGATGGAATGTTCAAATTGAGCTGTTAGCGATCGGTCTCGCGTCACGGCGGTCCAGCCATCTGGCAGCACTTTTACATGAGGGCGGCCAAGGTTGATCATCGGTTCAATAGTGAAAATCATGCCAGGGCGAAGCTCTACGCCTTCGCCTGCACGTCCATAATGAAGCACGTTTGGCACGTCATGAAACAATTTGCCGACACCGTGCCCGCAAAAATCTCGTACAACACTGCAACGTTCGTTTTCTGCAAACTGTTGAATCGCAGCACCAATATCGCCCGTCGTTGCACCCGGTTTAACCGCTTCAATGCCAAGCATCAGGCTTTCATAGGTAACATCAATCAAACGCTCTGCCGCCCGCTTAATGGCACCAACACCATACATACGACTTGAATCGCCGTGCCAACCATCCAGCACATAGGTGATGTCGACATTGATGATGTCACCTTCGCGCAGTGGTTTGTTATTGGGAATGCCGTGGCAGACCACATGATTGATCGACGTGCAGCACGATTTGGTAAAGCCGCGATAATTCAATGTTGCAGGTGGTGCGTTGTGATCAAGACCGAACTGATGCACGAAATCATCAATCTCTTCGGTCGTCACCCCCGGTTTTACCATTTCAGCAACATGGTCGAGTGCGCGCGCGGTCAATTGACCAGCTGCGTTCATCGCTTCAAAATCTGCATCATTGTAAAGCCGCACTTGTCCAGTGTTACGCAAAGGAGCCGTTGCAGCGTCGATGTAGGTGACCATTAGGTAGATGCCTCTTAGGGAAACAAGATTGGTTGTTTCTTACCACAACCAGTAATTCGTGAAACTAACAAAAAACGGATGTTTTTCAAGCCAACTTTGGCTTAATTGGCAGCGATTTTGTTACTGTGACGTCTTCAGTTGTTAAATGGCACTCATAAGCGATGGCTTCAACACCGCGCTTGGTCGCTTCTTCGAATGCTTGAGCATAGTTGGGGTCGAGGTCTGCGGCAAATGACATGCTTTCCCCATCTTCTCGTTGAACGAGATAAACCATCACGGCGCGGTGGCCTTGATCGACCATGTTTGCCAACTCACCCAAGTGTTTTGCGCCGCGTGCCGTGACGCTATCAGGAAACTCAATCAAGCCTTTTTGGCGAGACAAGTGGACGTTCTTCACTTCCACATAGCAATCCGCTTTATTTTCATCGGTGAGTAGAATATCAATCCGGCTGTTCTCGCCGTATTTCACTTCGCGCTTGAGATTTTCATAACCAACAAGCTCCGTGATGGTGCCGTCTAAGATGGCTTCTTCGACAAGCTTATTGGGGTGGCCCGTATTGATGCCAACCAATGTGCCGTCTGCTTCAATCAGCTGAAAATCATATTTCAGCTTCCGGTTCGGGTTGTTTGCTTCAGATACCCAGACAACGGAATCAGGGTCTTTAAGACCCAGCATTGCACCGGGGTTGGCACAGTGAGCGGTGATTTCTTCGCCTGTGTCTAAAACGATGTCAGCCAAAAAGCGTTTATAGCGTTTGATCAATCGGCCTTTGATGAGGGGGGCTGGAAACTTCATGTTGCATTCATAGTGGTTTTCGTATGCTTTGACAGCTGGTTACTGGAAAAATACTAGTTTTTGACATTTTTTAAAAAACCCACCAAGGATTTCAAGGTGGCGTGCGTCTTATAAAGTGACATGCATATGCAAAGCAGTGACGAAATTGAGGTTGAGCAGGCAATCGCGGGTGACCGCGCGGCTTTCGCACGCCTGATTGCGCGTCATTATGATTTAATTTTCCGCGTGGCGTTTCGCTTGCTTGGGACAAAAGCAGATGCAGAAGATTTGGCGCAGGATGTTTGTATTGAACTGCCTGCAAAGCTTAAAAGTTTCAAAGGGCAATCGAAGTTTTCGACATGGCTTTATCAAGTGGTCATGAACAAGGCCCGCGATAGCTTACGAAAACGGGCAACCCACGCAAAAGCTGCCAGCGGCTGGGGAGAGCGTGAAGTGCTGTTGAAAGCAGAGCACGTGGAAACCAGCGAGGCGATAGATTGGCTTTATACTGCCATGAGTGGGCTGAACGAAGACTTGCGCGAAACGGTGGCCTTGGTGCTTGGTGAAGAAATGAACCACACGGAAGCAGGCGAAGTGCTGGGTGTTTCTGAAGGCACGATAAGTTGGCGAATGAGTGAAGTGCGTAAAGCGCTTAAAGAGCAAGCGAAAGCAGAGGACATGTTGCAATGACAGATGAACTCGACAAGCTAAAACTATCTTTGAAGAGTGCGACGCCACAACCAAGTGATGCGGCCAAAAAAGCAGCCCTTATGCTTGCTCAAGAAAGTTTTGAAAAAAATTTCCAAGGATCAGCAGATGAGGCGCGTCCTATGAATAATCGGCCAGATGAAAAGGCCGGATTGTTTAAAGGATTTTCAAAAATGGTTTCTCAACTCACATCAAAACAAGCCTATCTGGGAACCGCCTCTTTTGCCGCTATTATATTGGCCGTGGGTGTTTCTCAAAACTTCGATCAAATTTATCCGCAAAACCCATTGAAGGGTAACGTTGCAAGCAATAATCCAACGCCAGTATCAAAATCTAATGAGGCGCGTTTTGAAGCGGATGATGCCAAGCCATTAAATGATGCTGCGGTTTCAACTGATGCGGTTGTGAGTGCGCCTGTGCAAACTGCTGCACCAGTGCCTATTGCTGAACCGCTTGCTGTGGACGAAATCGTGAGTGCTGATAAATTCTCAGCGCCTCAAACTCAAGGGCTTGAAGTTGCTTCTGGTAAGGCCCGCTCTAAGGCGGCTGTTCGCTCGACAGCCAAGCTCTCCCATGTCCGACCACAGCCAATAGAGCCGATTGCTATTCCTGAAGCAAACACGGAAGCGTTTCCTGAAGCAGAGGCCAACCCGTTAAAATTGACTGCTGACAATCCGGTTTCAACCTTTTCCGTCGATGTGGATACGGCGTCTTATTCTTTCGTGCGTTCGGCCATCAATTTTGGCAAGTTGCCTGTTAAAGATGCGGTGCGCACGGAGGAGCTGATCAATTATTTCAGCTATGATTATAAGAAGCCAACAAGCGGTTCTATTCCGTTTTCCACCAATGTGTCGGTGATGCAAACACCTTGGAATACGGGCACCAAACTGATGCAGGTCGGCATCAAAGGTTATACGCCGTCGTTGAGTGAACAACCGCCGCATAATCTTGTGTTCTTGATCGACACGTCTGGTTCCATGAACCAAGCAAACAAACTGCCTTTGTTAAAACAATCGTTCCGCTTGTTGCTTTCAACACTTCGTCCAGAAGATAAGGTCGCGATTGTCACTTATGCAGGTAGTGCTGGCATGGCGCTGGAGCCGACCAGTGCATCTGATGCTGATAAGATTATGGCAAGCCTTGATAACCTTCGTGCGGGTGGTTCAACCGCAGGGCAGGCGGGTCTTCAACAGGCTTATGCCATTGCTGAGAAGATGTCTGGTGATGAAGGTAAGGCGCGGGTGCTGCTTGCAACAGATGGCGATTTTAACGTCGGTCTGTCTGACCCAAAAGCTCTGACGGATTTCATCAAACAGAAGCGTGAGAGCGGCACTTATCTCTCTGTCCTAGGCTTTGGCCGTGGCAATTATCAAGATGCAACCATGCAAGCGCTCGCTCAAAACGGAAATGGTTTTGCCGCCTATATCGATACTTTGTCCGAAGCGCGCAAAGTGCTGGTTGATCAAGTGGCAGGCTCTCTCACCACCATTGCAAATGATGTGAAAATTCAGGTGGAGTTTAATCCTGCAACCGTCGCTGAATACCGTTTGATTGGATATGAAACACGCCAGTTGAAGCGCGAAGACTTCAATAATGACAAGGTGGACGCTGGTGACATTGGCGCAGGTCATACGGTCACTGCGATTTACGAAGTGACACCTGTTGGTTCTGATGCGCGTAAGATTGATCCGCTTCGCTATAATGAGGCCGCCAAGTCGGAACCTGTGACTGTTGGTAAGAATGACGAGCTGGCTTTTGTCAAACTCCGTTACAAATTGCCGGGTGAAGACAAGAGCAAGTTGATCACCACACCAGTGCAAGCAGACCGCGCGGATATTGCTGAGACTGAAGCTAATTTTGCAGCAGCCGTGGCAGGTGTTGGCCAGATACTAAAAGGCAGTGATTTCACTGGCACATGGTCTTTGAAAGATGCTGAAGCACTGGCTAGCAGTGCACGTAGTAATGACCCGTCCGGCTACCGTGCAGAATGCCTCTCACTGCTTCGTTTG